>JAKACH010000021.1 GCA_021821635.1 Thermoplasmata archaeon
TTTTTTAGTAGATTACAATTATGTATATGACGACATTATGAATTGATCCGGTTAGTGACATCCGATGAGAAAGATTGTGGTCTTTGACTTTGATGGAACAGTTATACTGGGAGACCAGCCTTATTTACGCTGCGCGGAAATAATATCAAAGCAGCTTTCTCCTTCTGATGCCGATGCATTTCTGTCAAAAGTGAATGCCGCGCTCACGCATTCAATCCCCTTTCCCGGGGAGGATGGATGGAACCTCCTCTCAAATCTATCAAGAGAATATATTTCAGGTGATGCTTTCACGACCGCATTCCATGAGACCAGAAGGGAAATGCTGGTAAAAGACGACATGACATACATGCCTGACTCAGTCAAGCTTCTTCTCAGAAGGATAAAGCCCTTCGCAGTTCTAGCGCTGGCATCTAATTCACCCCCACCATATGTTGAACCTGTCGTCAGAAAGTATTCATTGGACAGCTATTTCAGTTATGTCAACCCGAGTGCGCAGAAGCCTGCGAGGTTCCATCACATGGTGATGCAGATCATTAATCAGGAAAAATTACCTGAAGATTGCAGAGTACTGAGCGTCGGTGACCATTACATAAATGACATACTGCCGGCTGTGGAATCTGGTTGGGATGGGGCGTTCGTGAATCCGTTCGGACTCGATCCCAGGAAGTCTACGGTATCTGCCGAGAATATTGAAGCACTTTCGGATTGGATAACTGACTGGGTGCAGAAATAATGCTCATGCTGGACTTTCCAGCCCCTCTTCTTCAATTGGTATCCTGTTTCCATCCCTGAAAAGCATTATTTTTGCCATATCAATGTAGATACCCACCTCTGAATTTTCATTGATTCCATTAAGGTTGTCCGTTCTGACCCTGAGCCTCGTACCTGCAAATTCAAGTGTTACGATATACTGGTATCCCAAATACTGTATATTTATGACTTTTCCTATCATATCTGTGTTGGTCTTTTCCATCGACAGGGAGATGTCCTGAATCCTCACGCCAAGGGCATCAAAGTCCTTCCGAATTCCAAGATCAGGAAGCAACTCTGATGAGATCAGGTTTATGCCCCCAAGGAAAGAAGCGGCAAAAAGTGTCTTGGGCTTAGAATATATTTCAGCCGGTGTTCCCGACTGTATTACAAGCGCTTTGTTCAGTATGACAATCTGGTCTCCAAGCGCCATGGCCTCCTCCTGGTCATGCGTAACGTGTATTGCCGTAATACCAAGCTTCCTCTGCGTTTCCTTCAGGTAGTCGCGAAGGTCAATCCTTACCCTTGCATCAAGATTTGAAAGCGGCTCGTCCATCAGCAATATTGCAGGCTTCTTAATCAGGGCTCTTGCAAGAGCAACTCTCTGCTGCTGGCCACCACTCAGTTGCTTGGGATACTTGTTCTCCTGCCCCTCTAATTCCATTACATCAAGAAGTTCATGCACATGTGTCTTGATATAGTCATTCGTATAACGCGCCACAGTCATTGGCATTGCGATATTCTCGTAAACAGTGAGGTGAGGATAAAGAGCATAATTCTGGAAAACTAGCCCTACGCTTCTCTTCCAGGAAGGCAACGCGGTGACGTCCTTGCCTCCAATCACAACGCTTCCTGTGTCAGGGCTCTCAAGGCCTGCCGCAATCCGGAGCAGGGTTGTCTTTCCCGAGCCCGAGGGGCCCAATATGACGGCATATGTTTTCTGGTCAAACTCAAGATTATCCAGAGAGAGCGCCAGAAACTTTCCGAACGTTTTCCTGATGTTGTGCATCTCAAATTGGGAAGTCATCCTACTGTACCTCCAACTCTCCATAGCTTATCTATTCTTTTCCTTGCAAAATAAATCAACAGAATGGACGGGATAAGACTGATGACACTAGCAGCAGAAAGTTCTCCGTAGTTGAATGCCTCATGACCGATTGTGCCGCCGATGAAAATTGTGATAGTCTGTGCTCCGCTTGGAAATAAGAAGTTCATGTTGAAAGGCGTGTATGCGAACGCAAGCGGAAAAATCAGGGCACCCCAGGCTATTATGAATGCATAAAGGAGCGTGACGGAAATACCGTCCCCGCTCAACCTCAGTATAACCCTGTAAAAAGATCCGTAAACGCTCATTCCATCCATATTTGCAGCCTCGTCAAGATGCTTTGGGAATGTGGAATAGAAGTTGTACAGCATCCATATCGTAATCGGCATGACGAATACAGGGTACGAGATAATCAACCCGAGCCAGCTATTCAGAAGCCCTGCTGACTTGATGATCCCTATCATCGGTATCATGAAGATCACGGTTGGCAGGGAATAGACGAAAAGTATCAAGGAAATGAACTTCAAACCACCCGTTCTGTGCCTGGATATTGAATAAGCTGCCGGAGCACCGATGAAAAATACGAGGAAAGAAGTCCCAAGCGACACTATAAGGCTTGAAATGAAGTAAGGCTGCCCTACAGTGATGCTCCTGAAGTAGCCTGCCAATGTCACGACAGAAGGAACTATGACTGGCGGGATTGAAATAATCTCGCTTAATGTCTTGAATGATTCCAGCACCAGCCAGGTGAATGGGAGAAGTATAAATGCCAGGTATATTATCACAAAGAACCATGCCACTTTTCTCGGCATTTCCCTGTTTGGCATGAACTTGAACCTGATCTTCCTTGATCTTGCTGACTCCCTGAGAGAGAGATGGACAAAAAGTATTGCTATCGCAGTTGACACTACAGTCATGATGGTCATCAGGACGGCAGCCTGTCCCTGCCCGATGATGCCACCGGTCTCGTACAGATTGTATGCTAGATACGATATATCCATTATTGCAAACGGTGACGATGATGATAGTGCAACGTAGATAGGATCAAATGTGAATGATCCGAATATAACCATTAGAACGGTCGCCGAAAGCAGGCTTGGCTTGATATATGGCAGATCTACCTGTAAAAGTTTCCTCATGCCGATGAGGCCATCCATGTGTGCTGCCTCCTCTATGTGTGGCGGGATGGCCTTGAGGCCTGAATAGATTATGAGCGTTGCAAGAGGCAGGCTTGTCCAGATATCGATCAGGACTATGCTCCAAGGAGACGTGAAGAGGTCGACCTTTGCAATATAGTACATGAAGCCGTTTGTGGGATTCAGCATGAAGACCCACATTACCGCACCGGTAACCAGCGGTATGAACGAAGAGAGAAGGACTATAGGAAGAAGATATGGTTTATTGAGTCTCTTTAAAAACGTAGCAAGCGGGATTGCGAGCAGTATATCGATAAATGGTACCGCGAGTGTGTAAAGAAAGGTGTTGTAGAATATCTGTGTCAATCCATATATCTTGAATGCATTGATATAATTACTGATTCCCCAGACAATGGAACCGTTAATGTCCGGGCTCTGGAATGTAAGCACAAAATTTTGTAACATCGGGTAAATTCCAAAAATTAATAAATAAATTAAGGCAGGTAGGACCAGTATGGTTGCCTGCCTTTTGTTAGGTGATTTCATGCAACATCATTTAGAGAACGATGTTGTCACTCGCCAAGGTCTGCGTCCATTCCGATGCTGCCGTGTTCAGTGCCGCCGTGGCTGTTGTTGTGCCCTCTAGATAGTCAAGCACCTGGGTGTTGAAATCCGGTATAAGGGTACTGAAGAGGGGAGATACCTGGCCAACGACCGCTGCATATCTGGGATCCAGGTGAATTGTAGCAGAATAGTTCAAGAAGCTGCTCACCCATCCAAACCCTGGATCAGATTCAGCAACCTGCAGCCCGTTAGAGCTTCCAGGAAGGAAGGAGAAGTCAGTGATTCCAAGGCTGTACTGTGTTGACGAAGTTGCAAAGTTCAGGAAGTCGACCGCAAGTGTCAGGTTAGGGGAATTCGGGTTGATCCCAAGGAATGTTGGCGAATAACCCGTGTATCCTCCGGGGAGCAAGGAGACGCCGTAGTTCCCCGCAACCTTGGACTGGGAACTGTTTGAGTAGTCAGGGAAGAAGCTGGACCACGCTATGCCCATGGCATAATGTCCTGTTTCGTAATAGGTCAGCTGCTCGCTGTATCCGACAGGGCTTACCTTTACAGATGGTTCGTACTGGGTGAGATTCTTATACATCTCAAGTGCCTGAACACCAGCACTGTTGTTGAATGATACTGAGAATTGGCCACTCTTGTTGCCGAAGTAAGTCCAGTAATTAGGTGAGGAGTTTGCCGGAACACCGGTATTAGGATCTGACGACAGGTAAGGGTATGCGAGGTTGTAAAAACCATCAATTATTGAATGTGCTGCATGGTCCGGGAAGAGGAGAGCGTAGTTGTTATTGGTGCCGTTGAATGCTGTACTCGAATTTATGAAAGATGCTGCGTCCTGTAGTGCAGTCCAGTTCTGGAATGTTCTAGGGTTTAAGCTGAAATGGTATTTGGAAGCGAACTGGCTCTGTAGGGTTGCGTTATCAAATATGCTCTTCTGATAGACTAGCATATATCCTATCACAGTGTGAATTGGTACTCCTATCGTGCCCAGGACTGTTCCATTCGGTGCTATCCTGTAACCTCCTGAGTACATGTTTCCCGCTATCTGGTTGGATAGATCTATAACACCGTTTCCACCTGTGGAACTCGTAGGAATATGATACAGATATGGTCCAAGAGTGGGAGCTCCTGACGCATAATACATCATTATGTTGGGAGTGCTGGAACCGCCCTGCAATGCACTCTTCTCAGAGGTAAGAAGATTGGAATATCCCTCGGTAGTTATCTGCACCGTTACATTTGGATTCGCCTTCTCGAAGTTAGTAGCGACCATTGACAGGTACTGTTCCGTCATGCTCCCGCTTCCTAATTCTATGACAAGGGTCTGTTTGCTGGAGGTTGAACCATGATGCCCCAGTTCAATGATGGAGACTCCGGCCGCTATCACAACTACTACAACCACAACTGCAATTATCGCAGGCAGTCTGCTTTTTTTCTTGATCCCGTCAGGGACTGGACTATTATCCATGAATGGTGAACGCAAAAGGAGATTAATTATTCTTCTCTATAAAAGATGTGCAAATATTTTTAATATATAGTTCGGATCACTAATTTCGCATATCTCGTTTCCGTAGATCCAATCCAGCCGACAGTTTTTCTGTCCTGTCAGATTTTTAATGATGCCCCAAGCCCCGTTTCTTGGTATCACGAAGGATTGCACTTTGAGTGTTTAAGCGGACTGTTAGCTTATCTACATGTTAGCGATATCGCCCGGATTTGAAGATTGGTAAGTACATCCAGGCAGGTCTACAGAGAACTACTATCGAACAGGGCTGTCTCGGTCCTGGCTATAACGCAGCTAGTGAGAACCCTTGGCAGATCCCAGGTCTGGATATTCATACCTGTTTACCTTCTGCTCGTTAGACATGTACAGTATTTTGACATAGGTCTTCTATTTTTCACCACTGCTATGATTTCACTTCCAGTTAGCATATTTGGCGGCAATATGGTTGACCGGCTTGGTAGAAGAAAGGTTGGAATCATTATACCTCCAATACTGGTCTTTGTCTTTTTCTCACTTTCAGCTTCAGCCTTTCTGGGTCTTCCCCTTGTTGTCATATTTGCGTCTTTTGTTGCAATTGAACCCCTGGTAACTATCCAGGGTATCGTTGATAATGTCCTTGTAACCGACATAGTCGAGGATGCAAAAAGGAATGACGCGTTCAGTCTACTCAGAATTGCGGCCAACCTGGGTTTCTCTATCGGACCTGCAATGGGCGGATATCTGGCTTACCTGAACTACGGCTTTGTATTCATAGCGCCCGCTTTAATTTCTGTGCTTGATTTCATGCTTTTCTTCAAGTACATACAGGAACCAGTGCACAAATCCTCTATCTCAGGCAACTTTACCTTTCCCACAAGGGATACAAAGTTCATCATAGTTTGCGTGTTACTGGCAATGATCTGGTTTGTTACTGGTCAGTGGGGTACAACGCTTACACTGTTCTGGACCAACTTTGATCACCTCACAAACAGGTTCATCGGCGATCTTTACGGTCTAAACGGGGTATTCGTTGTTACAATGCAGATTCCAACTAACTGGCTTTTCAGGAGAACAAGCGATCACCTGAGAATCGCCATCGGGGGCTTAGTGTATTCTTTCAGTTTCCTCGCCCTAGCCTTCTTCACTGGACCTTACTTCCTTGTCCTTGATGTCTTCTTTATCACAATGGGAGAGAATATAATCAGTCCAGTTGCTTTCTCGATGATTGGCAAGATTGCACCTCCAGACAAAAGAGGACAGTATTTTGGTGCTTTCCAGATGATAGTTGGTTTTGCCGTGCCCTTCGCTCCGCTTATGGGAACATATCTGCTGGGCTACTATTCGAACCAGGCAGTCTCATTCTGGAGCATAATAGCATCCATCGGTGTAACAATATCTCTTGCCGTCTATGCTTACGGAAGAGGCAGGATGTCACAAACTCCTGCAACTAGGGAGAGCTGACAACTTCTGTTTTCCTTTTCTTTGCACTCTTATCGTGGTAGGAGAAGAATATGCCTCCGGAGATCAAAAGAAAGCCGATATATGCAAGTAAGCTGCTTTTCTCAGAGAGGATTAGATAACTTAAAACCAAAGATATTGCAGGGACCGCAAAGAAATATGACGATATGTCAGAGACGTTGTATTTCCGGTACAGATGGAAAAATATAAGGTAGGCCAGAGATGTACCCGGAAATCCAAGTATCAAAGCCAGCAGCAACAGATCCAGGCTGGGATGCATGAGACCTACCGGGTCAGTGAATACTGCAATTACAAGTATGACAGGTATGGAATAAAGGAGCTGCAGGGAATTGTAGGTGGAAGGGCTCGTGCCGGCAAGATATTTCTTGAAATAGACAGTTCCAAGCGCCCAGAAAATTGCACTGAGCAGCAGGAACACGACGCCCAAAACAGATGACACAGTAACCTGCTGGACAAATATCATGATCACCCCTGCAAATCCCAGGATAGCTGCCACTACCTTCGTCAGCGAAAGCGTGTCGCCTAGAAATAAGACGGAAAATACAATCGCGAATATTGGAAAACTGTAGACAAGGATTGAGGAAAGAGAGGCAGGTTCGAGCTGTTCTCCGAGAAACCAGAAGCTCATGAAAAGGGAGACATTCAGCATTCCTGCGATGAAGATTTTCAGGTGTGTAACGAGATCGCGGGGTATTTTAATTTTAGTGGAAAAAATCAGGAACGATGTTGCTGCACCTATGAGTATACGATAGAAAAGGATTGGAAATGGACCCTCGATACCAAGGGCAATTTTGAGCACCGGGTAGTTGAGCCCCCAGAATGTTGCCATGGCCAGGAATGATGCTATATCCAGGTTTCTGCTGTTCACTTTTTTGGTGATGCATTAAGCATATGTCATCTTATCGCAAGCATCATTGAGGAAATATTGAGATTTTCATTAAATAACACGGGACATCATGCTATCCAAAAGAATAGAGGTTCGGCGACAAGGTAGTTTAAAACAAGAATTATAACATAGCGGCGTATATGGGAATTGTTAAGATGATACTGTTATCTCCGGGAGAGTCCACGCCACTTCACAGTGAGCTTGCTAGGGCCCTAGGTGCCAGCATTGGTATAGTAGAATCAAGGTCATTTCCAGACGGCGAACTGTATCTTCGAATAATGGATGACCTCAAAGGGCAGGATGTTCTGGTAGTGCAGAATACCAGGACAGAAAAGGACATTCTTTCCCTTCTTATGCTTCTCGAGGCTGCAAGAGCACTTGAACCTGCCAGAATGGACCTTCTTGTTCCATATTTTGGCTATGCAAGGCAGCATATGAGGTACAATATAGGCGAGCCTATTTCCTCAAAGGTCGTGGTGGATGCAATCTCCCCTTATGTTGATTCAATGTTCTGCGTCGACATCCATGACGAGGAAACACTGGAATATTCATCCAAGCCGTTTCGGAATATACATATTACAGAATCAATTCTGAATCATTACAAGGATTCGGATATCAGCTATGTTATCTCGCCCGATGACGGTGGCTTTGAGCGAGTAAAGGTCATAGCTAATCTGCTTGGCGCCGTTCCACTGCATCTTGACAAGAAGAGAGAAAGTGATTCTATCGTCAAGGTAGTTATGAATGAAATCGCGGACATCTACGGAAAAAACATCCTGTTGCTGGACGATGTGATTTCGACCGGCGGAACAATACTGCAATCACTGGATTTACTTAAGAGGAGGAAGGTTAGCAGTGTATATGTATGCGCCATACATGGAATATTTGCAAACAAGTCTGATGAGACCATCGCATTCTCATGCAGCGGATTGTCCGTATCAAACACGCTAAATACAAAATACAGTAACATAGACATTTCAGACGAGGTAGCTAAAAAGATCAAGGAAGTGGTCAAATGAATGGTCTGAGGGATTGCAGAGAACATGGATCGTTTAGGGGTGAGACATGCCCTGTTTGTGGAACTCCTGGCAAACTGCTGATGGATGATCGAGAACTTGATTCATTCGGTAAAACAATGGCAGGCCTGCTTAGGCATTTTCCAGAAAGATATGGAATCAAGCTTGATGATCATGGCTGGACAAAGATTTATCCGCTCGTTCCTGCAATAAAAGCAGAGAAGAGACATTACGGATGGCTGACGGCTCATCACATAGAAGCATTTGTGAAGACTGAACCCAAAGGAAGGTACCAGTGGGATGGTGAAAGCATGATCAGGGCCGCGTACGGTCACACTATCCCTGTTAACATGGACGATCTCCCTACGGATGATATACCCGAGAAGTTGTATTATCAAACCACGCCAGAAGAGGAGGAGTTCATCAAGGAAACCGGAATAAGCCCATCAGACAAGACATGGGTACATCTTTCCAGGACTTACAGGCAGGCTTACGTTTCCGGCTTGTTCCACGTAGACAATCCAAAAGTTGTTGAGATAGATATTCCAGAGCTGGTGAAAGCAGGTCATCCTGTCTACAGAGCAACGCAGGAGATATTTCTTACAAAGGAGATACCGCCTGAATTCTTCCACCCCGCTTCTGAGGAAGAAGTTACCCCAACAGAAGAAGAAAAAGAAGAAATAGAGCGCGTGAAGGAGAAGAGAATGAGAAGGCGAGAAAACACCTCATTCGACTGATCCTTTTTAGACCCAATTATAATCTCATCCCTGCTTCCAGATCCAAACGTTTTGAGACCATTGATATCCTTGGGTGCTCTATGCGTTCAAAAAATAAGTTAAACCAATATATTAATATACTTATATTGTCTGACATAAACTCAGATGTTGCAAAATAAACAAGAATCTGTAATTGCCTTTTCTCGCTGGATGGAGAATGAACGAAAAAGTCACTTAACTGTCAGACAATATTGTTTTTTTGCGAATCTCTTCATGGAGTTTCACAGTAAAAAATTGGAGGAGGTTACAGCGGACGATATTGAGAGTTTCAAAGAATATCTTGTAAAGGAGAGGAAGTATTCCAAGAGCAGCCAGTATCTCTGTACGAAAGCGCTGCGTCTTCTATATAAGTCATTCAGGATTGCCCCTCCATATAACCTCACAGCACCAAAGAGGCCAAGGAGTGTTCCCAAGTATCTGAGCGAGAAGGAAACTGCCAGATTGATTCAGGCTGCCTCCAAGAATTCAAAAAATCTTGCGATAGTAAGCGTTCTGGCATACACCGGAATACGTGTGGGAGAACTCTGCAGGTTGAATATCCAGGATGTTGATCTGGACGAAAAAATTATGTTAATTAGGCATGGTAAAGGTGACAAAGACAGGATAGTAATTCTCAGCGAAGAGTCTGCTGACGCCCTTTCGTTGTATCTTAAGAACAGAAACAGGCTTAACATTGACAACGATTCGCTCTTCATAAGCAGGAAAATGAGCAGGTACGATCCGACCTCGATTCAAAGGCTTGTTAAGAAACTCTCAGTCGAAGCAGGCATATCGAAGAGCGTTACTCCACACATCCTCAGGCACACGTTCGCGACCTCAATAATGCGAAATGGTGCAAACCTGAAATTCATACAGGAAATCCTCGGGCATTCCACATTAGCCACAACGCAGATCTATGTGCATATAGATGACGGAGAGATGAAGTCCATGTACGAGAAGCACAAGCCAACTTACCGTTAGCTACTGCTTCCTCTTTATGATAAAGTCTGCCAGCCAACCTAGAAAATTCTTGGTTTCCTGGTCGCCTTCCTGCTCGCTCATGTATTTCTTTGCATTAGCTGATAGTTTGCCCGCAAACGATAATGAATAGTCCAGTGAACCAGACTGCTCAACTATTCTTTTTACGCGGTCAAAATCCGCGTCCGATACATTTCCGGATTTTAGCGTCTCTCTGAGGAAATCTGCATCTGCTTTACTTGAGTTCTCTATTGCCTTCAGTATAAGCAATGTCTTTTTGCCTTCGTTGATGTCACTTTTTACGGATTTACCAAGCGTCTTTTCGTCGCCGAAGAGGCCAAGGTAATCATCATGCAGCTGGAAAGCCAGCCCCAGTGAATAGCCGAAGTGGCTCAGCTTGTGCACCTTCTCATGTGTGCCTGAGAGAATTGCGCCTATCATGAGCGGCCCTTCTATCGTATACCGGGCGGTCTTCCACAGGTGTACCCTTATCAGGTCTCTAACCCGGAAATCATCCGCACTCGATGAATTGACGTCAATAAGTTGTCCCTGTCCGGTTGTCTCAAATATGCTTGTCAGCTCGAGATTGGCTCTGACAAGCAAATCAGGCGCAAATCCTGATGTCAGGAGAACCTGGTGGCAATATGAATCCGCCAAGTCTGACGCTATTATTGCTATACTTTCCGCTTGTCGCTGAAGGCCCTCTGATCCCGAATACAATGAATTGTGGACATCTATGTGGAAGGTAGGCCTTCCTCTCCTGATCAGGCTCTGATCCATGATGTCATCCTGAATAAGGAAATAAGTCTGTGAGATCTCTGTGCTGAGTGCTGCTTTGTAGATTTTTTGATCCGGCCTGTTGAATAGTGAATATCCGGCAACGGTGAAGATCGGCCTGAGCCTCTTGCCTCCAGATAGGGTGAAAGTTCTGATAAGCTCGACAATTTTCCTGACCACTGGATCAATAGACTTTTCCACCTTCTCATCCAGGAACACGGCAAGTTCGTGGTCGATGTTTGAACGCATGGTCTTCATTATTTCAGGATAGTCTGCCAACCACGTCACATCCTGGTTTGATGGTTACATCTTTCAGCCTGGATATCTGTCTGATCCCTGTTATCAGAATATTCGGAAACAATCAAGTTGAAGGTGGATAACACAATTCCAGTTATATTTAGTGTGTTTATAATTGTTGTTGGGACTTTGATGAAAGCAGTAAAACTACAATGCTAAAAGCATGGACAAGCATGAAATCCCATAAACGCAAATATTTATCATTAAAATCAAGAATAACAATGCATTTAGTCCATACCTGAAATGGTAAGGCACTCTCTTGAAGACTAAGGCGATCAAGTTGGACTATTAACGTACTGTGAACAGCAGTACATTGGTTCGGGTGGCATTTTCTCTGTATAGACAGGGAATGAGTCCGTGAATCTCCCCTCACGGAGCCGGGCTTTTAACTCCTGAATTCGATTAGTGGGCATAAAATAACCTTCACAAAATTCTAGATTTGCAAGAAATTAGAGTATGCTAATATGGAAGAAGATTACGAATAGCTCACCAACAAGGTAGGTAGCCCCGGCTGTAAGGAGCGTAAGGATGGCGGATCGTATGGCTGCCCGCAGTACCCTGGCATTCATAGTAAGGGCGACAATCGAGTTTGTTATCGCCTGTGTTATGGCAACCAGCGAAACTGACACGATCAAAGCGGTTATGCGTGAGAAAGCAACGAATGGAAGAATTGCGATTGCTGCACCGATTAGGTAGTAGAAAGCGGTTGTGATTGCAGATTGCTTTGATTTGTCCTGGAGTTCATCTATTCTTGACCGCTGCTGCCTGTTTGGGGAAAAAAGGCTTGCCTTTTCAATCTGGTGTATCTTATATTCATTCTGGCTCTTTTCGGAAAGATAAGATCCCAGAGACATACTCATCGCCCCGCTGATCGCGACCACGAAACCGCCAAGTGCTATGTAATAATGGCTTGTCATTATCGCGGTCAGACCAGCCACTGAACCAAGAACTTCAACGAGCCCGTCGCTCATGCCGTAAATAATGTCCCTGCTCCTTTCTATCTCTTCCTCCGTCTTGCTTATCTGGTTTGCAAAAACGTCTTCGTGGTTTATTTCCTGATCGAGAATTGTCTGTAATTTTGCCTTTAGAGGGGTTTCCTCCTTCTCACCGTCGATCATGTCGCGGTACATCCTGATTGCTCGTAGTTCTCCATGCTCCAGCATACGTATTGTCAGCACTGGTCCCAGAATCCTCATCAGGAATAGCAGGAAGCTGATCTTCACTCCCTTTCCCTTTATTTTCGATACATCTTCAGAGGATCGCTCCAGTTCCATTTTCCAGAAACCTGCATGATCCTTTTCGATGTTTGATAATTCCTGAAGTTGGCCCTTAAATTCAGCATCCTGAATCCTGGAGGCTAGCCTATCATAGAATGTCATGTCGGTCACTTCGTCCTTATAGAACTCAAGTGCCCTTTTTTTGAATTCGTTATTTTCCACTAGCCATCTCTATATATTAGGAAACATAAAGATGTCGGTATCGGAAATTCAGTCCAGGAGCGATTCAGCTTTGAAATTGAGGCTATTTTTCACAAGTTCGAAGAATGAAATTATGAGGTTAACCTAATTCATTCAGAATGCAGTGAAAGTGAATAATTACGATTTTCGTAAATTTATTGATGTTTTCATTGATAAAAATATATATTGGCACATAGAATTGATAGCTATGATAACTGGTAAGGAAAAATCAAGTGCGAAAAAAGGAACAGAATTGAATGAGATAAAGATAAAGACCTCCCTTCCCGGACCGAATGCAAAGAAGATTGTAGCAGAGGATTCAAAATACCTTGTTACAACGACAAAATCACTTCCGGTCGTTGGATATCGTGCCAGAGGCCTTTTCGTTGAGGATGTCGATGGAAACGTCTTCCTGGACTTCTCTTCAGGTATTAGCGTAACAAACGTTGGACATGTTCATCCTTATGTAACGCAGAAGGTGAAAGAGCAACTTGACAGGATGTGGCATTTTGCTGGAACAGACTATTACTACAAGGAACAGGTAGAAGCGGCTAAGGCTATTGAGAGCATCGTTCCCGGGAAGTTCCAGAAGAAGGTATTCTTCAGCAACAGCGGAACAGAGAGCAATGAGGCAGCAATCAAGATAGCTAAGGCCCATACAAGGAGGCAGCAGTTCATAGGCTTCATCGGCGGGTTCCATGGAAGGAGCAACGGTTCACTTTCCTTCACAGCCTCTAAGGCATCTCACAGGGCAGGGTTCTTCCCATCAATGCCGGGAGTAGTTCATGTGCCGTTCCCCAATCCCTATAGAAATCCCTTTGGTATCGATGGTTATGAGCATCCGGATGAACTGGTTGAACTCACACTTGAATATATAGAGAAGTATGTTTTCAGGACGTTCCTGCCACCCGAGGATGTTGCGGCATTCATGGTGGAACCAGTTCAGGGAGAAGGTGGATATATCGTGCCACCAAAGACATTCCACAAGAAGCTGCGCAAGCTGGCAGACGATAATGATATCCTGGTAATCATGGACGAAGTGCAGACCGGGTTCGGGAGGACTGGAAAGTTCTTCGGATCAGAACACTTTGGCGTGGAACCTGAAATCATGTCGCTCGCAAAGGCAATTGCATCGGGAATACCTATGGGTGCGGTTGCAATAAATGCAAGACTTGATTTCGATCACCCGGGCATGCACTCTAACACATTTGGCGGTAACCTGATAGCAAGCGCCGCGTCGATTGCGACTATAGAAGTAATGAAGAAGGAAAAACTTGTCGAGAATTCCGCAAAAATGGGCCTGTACCTGAAAAAGAGGCTCCTGGAACTGCAGGAAAAATATGACGAGATTGGCGACGTAAGGGGCCTGGGCCTGATGACAGCCATAGATTTTGTCAGGGACAGAAAGACAAGGGAACCAGCGGCCAAGTTGAGGGATGAAGTCGAGCGCAAATCCTACGAGAATGGCCTTCTGCTGCTTTCTACCGGCCTTAGCGCAATAAGGATAATCCCGGCGCTGATAGTAAACGAGCACCAGATAGACATGGGCATAGATGCACTTGATAAAGCAATAAATCAGTCACTCTGATATCTGCAGCCTGTTCATATAGTCGATGAATTCGGAGAGGGGTTTCCCCCTTTCCCATTTTAAATAAAAATTATTACCTTTTGTTGTATCTATCTTCGGCAGGAAATCGTATAGATATGCTATTTTCCCCTTGGGGTTTGCAGGGGCCGCAAATGTCTTCCATGCCTCGCCTCTTATCCCTTTCAGCCTGTATGCATACACGAGGAATGTTCCGGATGCCTCCAGCCTCTTTATCATCCTTGTTGCCTGTTCCTGTCTCTTGCCGGAAGCTTCAGTGAACATTATGCTGTCGTTGATGGATGATTTCACCTCAATAATTGCAGACAGATCTCCCCTGAGCGCAACAACATCTGCACCGAGGGAACCCGCTGACCTGGTAACAAAGAATGGATGCTTGATGAGTCTGAGAACGCTTTCTCTTCTTTCCGGGAGAACTGCCCTGCAAAACTTCTCCACCTGCCTCGTATCACCGGAAAGTATCCCAATCAATTCCCTCTCATAGATGCTGCCGTTCACGATATCAGGGAAGAGTAAGCATTGGTGCCTAAAAAATGATTCTTTAGTTGACCTTTGCCTGGAAAGTGTTGTCCTGCCAAAACCTTAATATCCATCTACAAATCTTGGTGAGATAGCCAATGCCCGTGTTAACTAGAGAGCACCTGATAAAAGCTCTCGAGAAGACGTACGGAACAAAAGGCATGCCTCATGGGGATGTAGAGGAGCTTTCTGACTTTATCCTTTCATTCTTCGGTTATGATGATTACGTCCTAGATAATGTGCTGTCAAGCGCAGAACGAGACGTCTTTTACAATCTTGAAGAATACGACTTCCTGGAACCTTACAGGGAAGAAGTCACGATAGTAAAGGGAAAGGTCTGGAGGGTCAACCAGTGGAAATTCAAGCGCGACAAGATAACCAAGGTCCTATCGAGTAAGGATGATCCAGCGGATGAGGTTGACGTCTACGAGGAAATATTCAGGGAGATCTCAGGGAACGACAAAAGTTGAGTTTCCTCGCTAAAAGAATCATTTGCCTCCAACCATGGTAATCTGGTTCGATGACCCTGATACAAAGAGTAGGATCATCAGGCTCTTGCTGAACTGGAGGGCGGCGGGAACAAAAGTGTAGAAGAATTCGATATCCTCCCTCCTCATTGCCCGGGTGAGTCTTATTGCCGCCACGTATACGGAAAGACCCAATACTATGTATATGAAGAGATAGAAAAGATCGACTATTATAGATGGAACGTAGGAGAGAAAGCTGCTGAAAGGTGATAAGGGCAATATAACGAAATTGAAGGCGGATATTGTAATAAGCATAATTACTGACGAGATCCAGACCTTGCCTATCGTCTTGAAGTCATAGGAAGCTATTTTGAATTTAAGGGCAAAGTAAAGTATAACCAGGAAGTTTATCACTATAACGGATGAATAGCCAATTGCCGCTCCAACAAGCGGATCCCTGGGTATAAGAATCACGGAAAGTGCTATATTTGACAGTAGGGAGAGCCCACTCGAAATTATGAATATTGAAGTAACTCTGATGCCCTGAAGCCCCTGGACAAGAACTCCCTGCGAAATAAATAAGGCCGAAAAAACAAGGATTATTGCAAGGGGTACAGCGCCTGTTGTGTAGTCGACATGACCCAGAACCAGTATTATGGGCGTTCCCAGGACAGCGATCCAGATTGCAATCGGCGTATAAATGAAGGTGGCTATATTTATAGTCAACCTGATGCCTCTCCTGATGCTGTTTGCATCATTGTATGAAAAATATTCTGAAAATTTTGGAAGCAGTATATTGTTGAGGGGTGAAACAAGGAAGGCAACGCTTGATGCAATGAGCAATGCATAGCTGTAAACGGCAAATACGTTTCCGCCCACGAGATAGTCGACAAGGAGCCTGTCCGCGTAAACCGACCCCGTCGAAACTATGGATGCGAGTAAAATGGGTATAGAGTACCTTAGAATTGGTCGCAGGTTCATGTTATCGGGCTTCACTGTTTTAGCAGACCTGGTGATTGCAGCGAGGAAAAACAGGCCGAGTATAAGCATGAACGTGTACGACGCCGCCCATCCAGCTGCCACCGCCTGGGCATCACCAAACCGGAAGAGCAGGAATGAGGCAGAACCATAAGTTACTATTGCGTTCAGGAGAACCAGGAATCCATTTGTCTTGAATCTCTGGAAACCAAGAACCATGCTATTCACTATCGTGGAACCAACCATTGCGGCTGATGCAATTGACAGGAACACAAGGGATTCATAAGCAGAGCCCAATGATATGCCCGCGGGTACAAGCAATCCAGGACCAAGAATGGGGGAAAGCAGGAAAATTGTCAGGAATGATCCTGACATCAAAATGACAAGCAGAAGGAACGTTTTTTTGAGCAGTGAACGAATCTTGTCAGTTTCGCTCCTGGCCAGGTGGTGCGATATGAAATGCTGGACTGCCTGGGAAAGTCCGAAAATAAAGACAGTTGTAACTATAGAGAGGATGGCCTGCATCACGCCGATGCTGGCATATATGCTCTGGGTGTAATACTTGACAACATATGTATAAAATATAACCCCGCCTATAAGCGTCGATGCTGACCCGAAATACTGAAAGACTGCCCCGATTCCAATGTTTTTGCGGTCAACTTCCAGAGAGTTTTCACCTCTTAGCGAGATTCTGAGATTTCCAGACTGCTGGTTCTAAGTCGCATCTAATCTCACCTTAAGTGATCCGCTATAAAAAACATTGTTGGTACAGCCCAACGGTTTTGTCATTGACAGGAAAAATGCTGATCCGGCATTCAAGACCGAACCCTGGAAGCGAGATAATCTGCTATTTCCATTGTCGTGTTCTCCTTGGAAAGGTTAACATTACATATCGGGCAAGCGGTGACAATTATATCGGCTCCCGTGCTCTTCAATTCGTCGTACCTGATCTGGGAGGCCTTTTCCGATAACTCTGGAAAAGTCAGTTCATCAGGACCGCCGCAACACCTGGACCTGTTGCCGTTTCTTCTTGCCAGAACGGTGTCCGCGGTAGTGGAAAGAACCTGGAATGGCTTGGAATATTTTGGATCCCTTAGCACGAAATGACATGGTTCGTGGTATACGACTTTCTCCGGCCCTTTCTCGATGGTAGGTATTTTGATCAGATCGAGGTAATAGAATATCTCAAGGTTGAAGTTGGCAACAAACCTTGGAAATGTGTTCTTGAGAAGATCATAAGTATGAGGATCTACGGTAATGATTTTACCTGCACCGCTTCCCTTTAAAACAGAATACACATAATTTGCGTATTTTGCGAACTTCTCGATGTAGCCGAGATCATAGATGAATGTTCCGGGATAGGGTTCCTCCTCTCCAAGGTATGAGAAGCGTATTCCTGAAATGCGCAGCAATTTCACTATATTTCTAAGCGTCCCGAAGTTCTTCTGCTCCATTTCCCTGTCCCGCATTCTTGAAAGCATTTTTATCAGTGAAGGATGCTTTGCGACTCTTGACGCCATGAAGTTTGACAGCGCTTTCCCCATGGACTTTCTGGCAGAGTTCAGGTTCTTGGTATAGGGCATCAGCTGGAACATGTTCCCGGTGTAAAGCAGGTACTCTGCATTCTTGTCGAACTCGAGACCTTCGGACCAGGCTGCAGATTGCTTTTTTACACCTAAAGGGTTGCCATATTTTGCCGTTACCTCAACAATCATCCTTGCGTAGGGATTTTCATTTTTCCTGTCTGACGAAGTCGTTATTATCTCCCTTGAAAGCTGCGAAACTTTGCCTGCGTTGACGCCTGCCGGGCAGACATACAGGCAGGCATGGCAGTCCAGGCAGGAGTAGAAACTATCCGACAGTGCAGGAATTGGTATGCCGTTCTTTGTGTCTTCAAGCAGTGTTCGGCCCATGATTACCCTGCCGCGGGCTCCTTTCCAAAGGCTGAATCCCGATGGATCCAGGGTTGGGCAGACCGTCTCACAGAAACCACAGTTTATGCAGTTGCCAACCTCGTTCTCCAGCTCCTCAAGAAGGCTTTCAATCAAATATCTTACCCCTGTTCATTATCCCGTTCGGATCGATTGCATGCTTAATCTTCCTCATTATCTCTATCGCCTCCTCTGATGATGTGAATCTTTCCTGATCCAGCAGAAGTTCCTTCTTTTCTATCCCTATCCCGTGCTCTGCAGAAACGGAGCCTCCATGTTCAAGTGCGACTTTGCCAAGATATCTCTGGAACTCCTCTTCCCTTGACATGCTTTCCGTGTTGCCGGGCTCCGCAAAAATGTTAGCATGTATATTTCCGTCCGAGATGTGTCCGAAGAGGGCAACCATTATTCCAAGTTCTTCAGCCTTCCCTGCGATCTCCTTTAGAGCGGATGGCAGTTCGGACGCGGGAACGACAACATCACCAATGATCACTCTCTGATTGCTGCTTGTCCTGACCTTGAGAAGCGATGAATAGGCGCCCTTTCTTGCTTCATATATTCTTGCCATTTCATCCGGGTCCCTTGTTATAGACAGTTCTAAAGGCTGCAGATCCCTGAGCATCCTGGCTGTTTTCTCCAGATCTCCTGAAATGCTCAACTCCGTCGATGCAACATCAAGGATGAGCATGTATGATGCCGTTGCAGGGAACGACATTCCTTTTGCCTTGCTCAAAGAATCCATCGTGATTCTGTCCAGGAATTCCGCAATAAGCGGGGTTATGCCTGATGCTTTTATGTTCCTGATAGCAAGCCCAACCTTTTCGATCGAGTCGTAATAGGCAAGTATCCTGCCAGTTGCCTCAGGCTTGGGCCATATCTTCAGAAAGGCTTTCGTGATGACGCCAAGCGTTCCCTCTGCCCCTATGAACAGCGCCGTCAGGTCATAGCCTGCAGATCTCTTGAGCACCTTGCCGCCGGTCGTAATAACACAACCGTCTGGAAGAACAACCTCCAGGCCGAGAACCCACTCCTTTGTTGTTCCGTACATTGATGCCCTGAGACCCCCAGCATTGGTGGAAATAGATCCCCCGACAGTTGCCGCCATTGAGCTTGCCGGGTCTGGAGGATAAAAAAAGTTTATTTCGGACAGTTTCTCGTTGAGTTCATCGAGCCTTAATCCCGGCTCTGCCACAACATAACGATCTGCTGGGCTGATGTTCAATATGCGGTTGAACTTCGCCATGCTCAATACTATGAAATTCTCTAAAGGAATGGATGCACCTGTGAGAGAGGTCCCACCGCCGCGTGGAACTACAAATATCCTGTTGGAGTCACAGAAGGCAAGGAGTCTCTTGATCTCATCTACTGTTTCTGGCACTGCTACCGCAATTGGCTCTTTTCCAGTGAAAGCTGATGCATCTGACAGGTAAGGAGTCTTCTCAACGGTATCAAATATGACATTTTTTCCAAGTATTTCGCGCAATGCTTCCATATGCTCCATATCAGCAAGAAAAGGATTACTCGTAATTAAACATTGATTAAATCAGCCTGCGCTGCTGCCATCAGAAAGGGACTTGAGCATAAGGTACGAGATCAGTATGGTTGCCAAAGCAGCATGGCCTATAAAGAGCAGGATTATTTCCACTGTGAAGTTAAACCTGAAAATGGTAATGCTGATCGCAAAGAGGGAATAGAAAATTATCAGGAACAGTACGCTGAAAAGTACAATCTTCATGAATGAAGATTCAAAAATTTTATCTTTCGACGTAAATGTGACAAAACCTTTCCCGTTGCATTCTGGACATATATCATCAATCCCATCCTCACCGCGAACCAAGCCTGATCCAGAACATTTAGGGCAAGACTGAGTATGTTTCACTGATATCTCAGGTCATTAATATATGTAAATGTTTTCTAACTTACTAGAGTAAAATCAGGGGCACTTCCCTGCTTTTATTATATCCTTGAAAAGTGCTATAAATGTCCCTTTGCAGCTGAATATTGCAGTATCGAAAGTGGATGGATTCGGTGTATAGCCCTGTAGCGTGGTCCCAGTTTGTGCGTCCCAGTCGGAAACCTGTTTTTCATCGTATGTTATGCATTGCTGGGAGGTGGCAATGAATGAAACTTCTAAAAGCGAGTATCCGGTTGGGGGGCTTGCAGTTGAAAATCCTCCTTCCAGGATTGACCAGGACTGGCCAGCCGAGAGTGTAAAGACGAAGGCAACAATTTCTTCCTTTCCTGGGAAGGATATCACGGCGATAGGTGCTGAGTTGGACGCAATTCCATTATCGACGAGCGGTACAGGCACTGCGGCAAAACTAACATTGAAGCTCCTGTTATTCAGATAAACCGGCCAGAAGGCATTTCCAAAATAGTAAGAGTTTCTCAGAAGTAGAAAGGACTTCACAGAGGATGTGCCGTTAACGAATGTCCAGGCAACAGTTCCCTGAGCCTGGTTATACCAGGACCATGAGACATTGAGCGTGTTATCAGGCTGCTTCTGGCTCTGCACATATGGCAATATCCCGCCGGTACGATTCATGATTTCGAAATAGCTGGTCCTGAATAAAGTTGACTCATATCGACATTCATGCGTCTCAAGAACCAGGAAACCACTATGTCAGACGTGTTCAAGCGCTTTTGACAGGTCGTCCAGAAGATCCCTCTCATCCTCAATACCTGCTGAAATGCGGATCAAGGATTCGTCTATGCCAAGTCGCTTCCTCTCCTCTAACGGGACCGAAAGATGGGTCATCATTGATGGAACTTCGATGAGTGACTCAACACCCCCAAGGCTCTCTGCAAGGGAAAAAAGCTCCAGATTACTGAGGAACCTCCGAACCCCGTTAAGGTCTGTGTTTAGTCTCACAGAGACCATTCCTCCGAATCCTGACATCTGGCGCGCAGCTACTGCATGAAGCGGATGGCTCTCAAGCCCGGGATAAAAGACCTCTTTCGCCTTTCCACTTGATGCAAGATAATTTGCAATGCTCTTCGCGTTTCTTTCATGAATGACCATCCTGGCTGACAGGGTCTTTGCACCCCTCAACGTAAGGTAACTGTCGAACGGCGACATGATTCCTCCTGCTGCATTCTGGAAAAACTTCACGCTTTGGAATAATTCATCACTGTCTGTAACGACAGCACCGCCGATAGTGTCGCTGTGTCCTCCTATATATTTGGTAGTGCTGTGCATTACTACATCACAGCCCAGCCGGATGGGGTTTTGGAAGAACGGCGATGCGAATGTATTGTCGGCTACCGTAAGGATACCATGTTCGGAAGCGATTTTACTGACCTCCCTGAGCGGTGTTATCTTCAGGAAAGGGTTAGATGGTGTTTCGCACCAGATCATTTTCGTTTCCTTGGTTATGAGTTGTTGAATGTTTTCATGGTTGGAAAGATCAGCGAATATGACTTTAATTCCAAATCTGGCTCCAAAATTCACCAGAAGCCTTCTCGTTCCTCCGTAAAGATCTTCGCCGGCAATTACAGTGTCGCCTGATTTAAGCAAAGCCATAATCACTGCTGCCTCTGCCGCAAGTCCGGATGCGAATGCCAATCCATGTCTGGCCTGCTCAAGTGATGCCAGCTTTTTTTCAAGAGCCGCTCTAGTCGGGTTTCCGGTCCTGCTGTAGTCCATACCTTTTGTGGCAGTTTCCGGTTCCTTTCTTGCGAATGTCGTTGTAAGATGAATCGGTACTACCACATCCCCATACTCTCCGGTATCCTGCAGAGGTTTCTCGGCGTCATGTATAGCTCTGGTAGCAAAACCTTTTACTTTCATATAATAATATCACTGAATTCAGAATGGTCTCTTATTATTAGAAAATGTTACATCTGAACGCTGGAAAAAATTCATTGCAAGCCTTGC
Organism: Thermoplasmata archaeon; assembly: GCA_021821635.1. Lineage (GTDB taxonomy): Archaea > Thermoplasmatota > Thermoplasmata > Thermoplasmatales > Thermoplasmataceae > UBA582. The sequence goes on from JAKACH010000021.1 coordinate 22,005, forward strand.
TATGCTCTGCAAATATTATTAAAGTGGTTC
>JAKACH010000071.1 GCA_021821635.1 Thermoplasmata archaeon
GTTCAATCTGATTCATTAATTGAGAAGGTCAGTGAAGAACTGAAGAAAGACGACAGGATCAAGGTCCCTGAATGGGTCGATCTTCTGAAGGCAGGAATACACAGGGAAAAAGCATGGACACAGCCAGACTGGTATCACAGGAGACTTGCTTCAACCCTCCGAAAGGTGTACCTCAAGGGTCCCATTGGTATATCAAGACTTAGCGCCGAATATGGAGGGCGCGTTGATCGCGGCTCTCAGAGGTATCATCCGGCAAGGGGCAGCAGATTCATAGTAAGGCACATGCTTGAAGAACTGGAGAAGCTTGGATATGTCAGGAAAGACCAGAAGGGCAGGTCAATATCCCCGAAGGGTGAGTCATTCCTTTCTAAGGTGTCAGCTGACATAGTCAAAAACATGGCAGAAAAGGATGAGAAATTCAAAAAATTCATGTGAGTTCGAATATTCAAACATGAAGGTGAGGGAAGCTTATGGACTCTGATGATGAACTTGAGGAAATTAGACGCAGAAAAATGCAGGAACTTCAGAGATCTGCAGGCGATGAGCAGGCCGCCGAGGAACAGAGAAGACGCGCAGAAGTTGAGAAGGCAAGGAAGCAGCAGATACTTAGACAGATATTGACGCCCGAGGCAAGAGAGCGTTTGAGCAGGGTAAGGCTGGTAAAGCCGGAACTTGCCGACAACGTGGAGAACCAGCTGATTCAGCTTGCTGGAATGGGCAGGGTAAACAGGATGATCGGGGACGACGAGGTCAGGGAGATACTTGACAAGCTTACGGCAACAAAGAGAGAATCAAAGATAGAGTGGCGGGGAAAATGAGCAGAAACAAGGAAACAGCCAGAAAAATAAGGTTGATGAAACGGGTTAGAAGCAACAGAAGGGTTCCAGGTTGGGTAATGATGAAAACCAACAGGAAGCTTACGCAGAATGACAAGAGGAGACACTGGAGGAGAAACTACCTCAAACTATAGGTGAAATGACATGGCAGATGAAGACGTAACAGCAGAAATTCTAATGAACATTCCATTGAGGGATGCAAAAGATTCTCCAGTCACAAGGAGAGCAGATACAGCAGTCTCGATTATCAGGAATCATGTTGCAAGACACTCCAAGACCCCGCTTGAGGACGTCTGGATTGATCCAAAGGTTAATGAAAAAATCTGGGAAAGGGGCCGTAAAAGGATATTATCCAGCATATCCGTCAAGGTTATCAAACTACAGGACGGTACAGCCGAGGTAATATTTCCCTGAAAATGATTGAAAAGTTCAGTGCGCTGAGCAGCGATTTTATCGGCGTTTACATGCGCACTTTTGAGGATATAACATACATCCCCGCTCCTATGAGCAGCGAGTCAGAGTCCGAAGTAGGCAGAATCCTCGGGACAGAGACGCAGAGGATCATGCTTGCGAATTCTTATCTGATCGGATCAATGATGACAGGTAACAGCAACGGCATGATACTGAGTGCCATGGCTGACCTGGATGACATAAAGAATGCCGACGGATCCAGAAACATACTTGTACTCAAAGACAAGGTGAATGCGATCGGGAATGATATTGTAGCGAACGATCATGCGGCTATCGTTCACAGGGGGTTCTCAAAGGCAAGCGTCAAGAAAATCGAGGATTGCCTGGGAGTGGAGGTAATCAAGACGTCCATAGGCGGCATCAAGACTGTGGGAAGCGTTTCAGTGCTCACGAAAAAGGGCATGATCGTAACACCGACTGTGTCTGAGGACGAGCTTGAATTTCTGTCACATCTATTCAAGGTTGAAGCCAAGCCTGGAACTGCTAACTTTGGCAGCATATACGTCGGCTCATCTATAGTTGCCAACTCCACTGGAGTTCTGGTTGGAACGAAGAGTACTCCTATAGAAATTGGAAGAATAGACGAAGTTTTGTCCTGATTATCATCTCAAAGCAAAGGAAGGGATGCCTTCCTGATCCTGTTCATAATGGCAAGTCCGATCCCTGATTCAGGGAATCCATGTATTATACCATTCCTGTATGCACTGGCGTCGAGCTTCCTGAACGCTGGGAAAAGGTTTCTAGCTATTTCATAAAGGTTATCTTCTGATCCAAGGGAAATGCATTCTATACCTAGGATGGCAGCAACTTCATCGGAGCAAATTACGGCCATATCTTTCCTTCTATCCCTAAGAACAGTTGCGATGAAGGCTTCCCTGTTTTCGATCCTGTACAAAGTTTTTCCAGGCGAGTAGTGCCTGTACTTCATTCCAGGGGTGAGCGGTTTATCAACAGAAGATGCTGCCCTTGCTGCCTCTGAAACAATTATTTTACCGAGAATAGGTTCCAGGTCCTCCACACCGATCGCTCCGGGGCGAAGTATTTCGTATCCTTTCCTGCTCGATTTAAGGACGGTGCTCTCTATTCCGAAGAAGGTGTCTCCTGCATCGAGGATCATGTCGACCCTTCCGTCAAGCTCTTCTATCGCCTCAGCGGAAGATACGATGCTTGGCTTCGTCGATAAATTGGCGCTTGGAGCTGCAATTGGAACTCCTGCACTGTCAATCAATGCAAGAGCTACGGGATTTGCAGGTACCCTGCATCCAACTGTCCGAAGAGACGCTCTCGCAAACCCGGATATCCTCTCCGTTGATTGAAAAATTATTGTTACGGGTCCCGGCCAGATTCTTCCGGCAACTGCCTCGATGTCTTCAGAAACCTGAACGTATTCTCTCATCATGCAGATCGAAGAAAAGTGGACTATGAGTGGGTTGTCAGCAGGCCTGCCCTTAGCTTTGTAGATATTTAGAACCGATGAATCGGTCGTCGCATCCGCACCGAGACCATAGACCGTTTCGGTGGGGAAAACGACAGTGCCACCATTCTGTATTATGGCAGCAGCCTGCTTGATGACAGCAGGATCGGGGTGGACCTGATCCACTTTCCTTATGATGGTCATTATTTGCGATAGCATGCCATAATTAATAGTATCGATGCTATATCTTTACCAATGAAGATTGCAAGCTATGACCTGCATTTTAATTTCCAGAAGTCCAGTGATTATATCAAAGGAAAGGAAAAGATTTCCGCACACCTGAATGGAGAGAGGATCGAACTGGATGCCGTGGATACAAATATTAAGAGTCTTCTTATCAACGGGGAACCTGAGAAATTCAGCTTGGACAGCAAGAAAGGCATGGTAACAATTGAAGGAGACTTCAACGGGCCATGTGATATAGATATAGAGTTCGTATCCAAAGTAACGAATGCATTGAGAGGAATGTATCGTGTTCGGCTCGGCGATCACGAATTCCTTACGACAGACTTTGAACCCACTGGTGCCAGAAGGCTCTTCCCATGCTTCGACAGGCCGCAGTACAAGGCAGAGTTTCGTGTTTCTGTACTGGTCGACAGCGATGTCGATGCAATCTCAAATATGCCTGTACGCGGTACAACATCGGTATCCGGCAGGAAGCAGATTGAATTTGAGTCAACTCCTCCGATGTCCACATATTTATTCTATCTCGGAATAGGAAACTTTGATCATATTTCAGACAAGTTAGGCAAAAAGGACGTAACGCTAATAGCTCCCAAGGGCACACTATATTCAACAAATTTCCCCGTGAAATCTGCAATAGCCAGCTTGAAATACTACGAGGAATACTTCGGCATTCCATATCAGCTTCCAAAGCTGCACCTAATATCAGTTCCTGATTACGCCGCTGGAGCCATGGAAAACTGGGGTGCAATCACTTTCAGGGAAAGGTATATTCAGGCAACCAAGGATACGAGCGCTGCAACACTGAGCGCCATAGATGAGGTTGTGGCTCATGAGCTTGCCCACCAGTGGTTTGGCGACCTGGTAACCATGAAATGGTGGAACGATCTTTGGCTTAATGAGAGCTTTGCGACATTCATGGCGTACAAGACGGTAAACAACCTGCATCCAGAATATGATATACTGAATAACCTGATAGACTCTGAGAAGCGTGGAGCCTTGCTTGGTGACTCACTAAGCAGCACGCATCCGATCGATGTTAACGTTGTTGAACCGGAAGAGGTTTCACAGATATTTGACGAGATCAGTTACGGAAAAGGTGGAAACATACTAAGGATGCTCGAGAATTATCTTGGTGAAGAGGGATTCAGGGACGGGATCAGATCTTACCTGAAGAAATATTCTTACAAGAATGC
>JAKACH010000072.1 GCA_021821635.1 Thermoplasmata archaeon
CTGCAGTCCCTTTGTTGCATAGAACATTATGTATATGGGCAGTCCAGCAAAGATAGCATAGACAAGCAATATTTCAAGCGTGAAGCCTGACCAGTATACAATAAGCGAGGCTGAAACAAAGCCGATTGGAGCGAGTATCTCGCTGTAAGGGAGCCGGAAAGGCCTCTTAAGATCCTTTGCGGTCTTCCTCAAGTGCCTTAGAGCAACACCACCCATGATATATGTGAACACCGTAGCACTGGATATGAAGCCGACGAGTATTGCCCAGGATGGGAACGGAGCAATGAATATTGAGCCTATCACCACCGAAAGTACCAGGGCGAACACGGGAATACCATTCTTCTTGTTGACGCTCCTCAGCTGGCCAGGGTAATAACCGTCAGTCGAGAGACCATAAAATACACGTGTGCTGGTTCCAAGATATATCCAACCTGTTCCAGATGGTGAGATTATACCATCAATAAGAAGGATGACAGCCCATGCTCCGAAACCTGCTACGGTAGCCTGCTTAAAGACTTCATAGAATGGTCCGCTTGAATATGAGGAGTTTCCGAGAGTTCCCCAGACAGATGACCCGGTTCCTGTCAGCGTGATAGCTCCAGTGAAAGCAAGCTGCAGGAAAAAGTAAAGCACTATTGCTATTATAACGGAAAATATCAATGCCCTTGGAACATCTTTCTGGGCATTCTTCGCTTCACCGCCGAATTCAAGTGCCTGCCTGAAGCCCAGGTATGAGAAAACTATGCCGGCAGTAGGGATTGCCAGGAACACGCTTGGCAGTTGTGTGGCAAAAAACCCACCGAATGCCGAAAAGTTGGATGAACGGAACAGCGCGAAAAGGAGCAGGAATGTAAGGGTTGGAATGATAAGTTTCCAGTATCCGAAATACTGGTTCCACCTGCCAAGGAACTTTATGCCGAGATAATTCAGGAAGAAGAAACCAATCATAAGGGCGATTGCGACGCCAATACCCGCAGGAGTAAGAAGAGTGTATGAACCATACACATTTGTTATTCCATATGACAGGAACGATAGGGCATTGAAGGATGACAGGTAACTTATTGCTGCTATTGCCTCTATAGAAGGAACCGTAACAGCTGATAGAAGATATGCCCATCCCAGTATGTATCCAGTATAGCTGCCATGAGTATAGTGAGGGTACCTGACAATCCCACCGGATTTCGGTATCATACCGGAGACTTCAGCATATACAAGCGCTATGAACAGAACCATTATGCCTCCTATTATCCAGGAAAGCAGGGCAGCAGGTCCCGCTATTTCAGCGCCATATAGCACACCAAATAGCCATCCAGAGCCTATTATCCCTCCCAGGGAAAGGAACAATAGTTGAATAAAGCTCAAGCCTTTCTTCAATTTCTTATCTTCTTCGGCCACATCCATGGGTCATGATAAAGCGTAGCATGTATATAATATCTCTTTTAGCGAATATAAAATGCGACAAATGTTTAAGCTTCTGAATATTATGACCTCTCATGATTGAGAAGAAAATTTTCGACTTTGCCAGGGAGACCAGCACCATACTTATAGTGAATGGTTCCGAGAACGCCGTTGACAAGAATTTTTTCTACCTTTCAGGTATTGAGAATGGTGTGTTTGAGGGATCCGCCCTCATCGCAACTCCCGATACAATAAAAATTATTACTGGCCAGCTTGAGGAGGAGGCTGCCAGGTCATCCGGTCATGAGGTGATGATCTACAAAGGTAAAGGCGAATTCGAGAGTCTTCTAAAAGAGAATCTTAAAGGGGTGGATTCCGTCGGTCTGAATTACTCTTCAGTCACTCTTACAATATACACGGGTTTGCTGCGCATGATACCAGAGAAGTCATTCATAGATGTCTCAGCCTCGATTGCAGAGTCAAGGCGCTTCAAAACGCCGGAAGAGGTTCATCGCATAACGGAGGCAGGAAGGATAGCATGCGAGGCGATTGAGCATGTCTATGGCAGTGTTAAAGAGGGAATGACTGAGAATGAACTTGCATCCATGCTTGTTAGCGAAATGATGAAGGGTGGAGCTTCCGGGCCATCCTTTACAACAATTGTCGCTTTCGGTGAGAACGCCTCAATGCCCCATTACACACCTGGAAAGAGAAAGCTGCATAAGGGAGACTTTATCCTCACGGATTTTGGGGCTCTTTACAAGAGATACTGCTCGGATGTGACCAGAACAGCAGTTTTTGGCAAGGCATCGGAAAAGCAGCGTCTCATGTATGAAACAGTACTGAAGGCGCAGACAGAAAGCATGAGTGCAATAAAGGAGAACATGAATGGCAAGGACATCGACAAGATCGCCAGGGACATCATTGACTCCACAGAATTTAAGGGAAAATTCATTCATTCACTGGGCCACGGCCTGGGAATGGATGTGCATGATCATCCCGCTCTCTCTTCTGGAGCCGACTTCACCTTGAAGGCAGGAATGGTTGTCACAGTGGAGCCTGGCATATACATCCCGAAAGTGGGCGGCGTTAGAATAGAAGATGACGTTCTTGTAACAAAGGATGGCTTCACGCTCCTGACGAAGGCCCCGAGGGACCTCCTGGAACTATGATCTCTGCCCCAAGGCTTGGATTTCTTAAGCCGGAAATGCAGACGCCTGAATGGGCAAGATCGCAATATACATCATTTGACAGGGCAGCCGCTGAGACAAGGGAGGAGGCCACAAACTTCCTTTATTCGCTTGTGCAGGAGGATGTCACGAAACCGGATCATATTACGCCTGAGTCGCTTGCCCTATCCCTCTGGTTGCTCAGGGCAGTCAATGACAATTCCCTGTTCTCCCGCTTCTCAATTGCTGCAAGAGACATTTACCAGCACATGATAGAATCGTTCAATCCTGACATGGTAGAGGACGCATCATTAAGCCTTGGGATGAGAGTTGAAAGAGTGGAGGGAAAGATGTTCAGGATCAGGGCACTGGATTTTATACGCTCAAACACGCATCTTTCAGGTCCCAGATACAGGCTCGCCTTCCAGGATATCACTGAAGGATGGGTATATCTTGAGAAATCTGTTTTGTCAAAGGTACTCAGGGAACATTTCGTTACTAGGATAAAAGAGTTCTATGAGATGATTGGGTCCGCGAAGGCCGTCGAGATCCTCGGGGATTTTCATGATCTTGTCCAGTATATAGGAGATCAGTGGACTGCAATCAAAGGAAAGCGAACCACTGATCTTGGAAGCGTCGATCAATCGCTCTTCCCTCCATGCATCAAGGAATATCTTGTTGAGGTTCGAGATGGAGTAAACCTGCCTCACATGGCGAGGTTCACGCTTGTAAGTTTCCTGCATAAGATTGGCATGCAAAATCAGGAAATTATGGCTCTTTTCAAGACAGCTCCAGATTTCAACCAGAGGATAACAGAATACCAGGTTGATCATGTTACAGGACAGATATCTGGTACAGAATATTCACCGCCAAAATGTGAGGTGCTGCGGTCAAACCATGTCTGTTACTGGGGGGAAGACAAACTGTGCCACCAGGAGTGGTTGAGGCATCCGCTTCAATATTATGCTGTCAAGAAAAAAAGCAATTCTAAGAAAGCTTCCTCTCAATCGTCTTGATAAGCGTTGTCTTGTGCATGTCGCTCTCTATATCGTAGATCAGCGATGGCAGCCATGTTGCGCGGGGATATCTTCCCTCTCGGGCATCAAACTTTACCTGTAAACCGCGCAGTATCTCCTGAAGTTTTTTGTCATCAAAGTTTTTGGATGCGCTGGAAGAAATCTTGCGGCCCTGTTTGCGTGTGAGGGTTGGATTGAAATAAGCTGAGTAGAGGGTTATCTTCATAGCAGGACAGCGTTAATTATACCTGACTGACCGGGACGCGAGGTTATCCTGGCAAGTCCCTTATCCGTCTCGATAACTGTGCCGAGATTCATAATGTTTCTCTGAACGTAATGAGGGTTCGCTGGGTTGGATTTGACCGTTACTATGTGAGCTCTGTACATTTTCTTCTCTGCAGGAACATAAAGATTTGCAAACTCGCTTCTCCTCAGAACAACTTTATTGCTTCCGCCATGA
>JAKACH010000022.1 GCA_021821635.1 Thermoplasmata archaeon
CATAATCCTTATTAGCGTAAAGGAATCGGTATTTTAATGCCTGTTAAAGATCCAGATACTTTTATCCCCAGGCTCTTCAGGGTCATACTTCCTGTAAACGACATAGAAAAGGCTCAGGCATTCTACAGCTCATTACTTGGCATTGAGGGAAAACGGGTGTCTCCTGGAAGGCATTATTTCGAGTGTGGCGGTACAATACTTGCCTGTTTTGACCCAAGGAGGGATGGCGACAACTTCGATCTCCCTCCTAATCCCGATCACATATATTTCTCAGTCAAGAATCTCAATGATGCATACAGAAGAGCTCAGGCATTAGGCGCTATAATATTAGATGAGATTGGAACAAGGCCATGGGGAGAAACTTCATTCTACCTGAAGGATCCGTTCGGTAACAAAATTTGCTTCGTTCAGGAGGAGACTGTATTTACGGGAAATTGATAGTTTGAAAAATCTGATTAATAAGATGCCTGATGAACCCTCTTCACTAAGCAATTTTATTTGGTGTTTAAACCTGATAGGGAATGGGGTTGACCGGATTTGAACCGGTGGCCTCCCGGTTATCAGCCGGGTGCTCAAACCAAGCTAAGCTACAACCCCATTATGGAAAGCTTGAATCGGTGAAATTGTAATAAACATTTTGCAGCACTGAATCTTTTATGTTTTTTGTTATTCGAGAGGTGTTCGGAAGCGCCAACCATCTATGTTGAACCCATTCATTTTGTTGAGAACATAGTTCGAAAACAGTGAAGCCTGGTTGAATTTTACCTTTTTATCTGCTGCCTTCAGACCCTCCACTAATTTTGCATAAAACTCCAAATCTCTTGGTGGGTCGAACATAAACGCCCTTCTGTATTCGACATTTGAAACATACCTGGATATTTTGTTGAGTGGAACGATCTCTTCGCCGTTCCATATGCAATATAACTCGTAAGTCTTCGAAAGAAAGGAATTATAGTATATGTCAAATGCAATGTCACCAGAGTCATACATAGATGCCAGGTTATCGTGCATATCCCAGATCTGATATCTGGCCGTCTCGGCCCATGCTTCACCAGGTGAACTGAACTTCTTCTTTAACATGTCTGCGGCTAATTTCTTCAGATCGGAAACAGCCCCGCTCCTGTCGAAAACGGTTTCTCCCATGGAGAACATCCTTGCGTCTGTCCTTTTATGCTGTTCATGATCCTCATGCATGTATTTCCTGATCATTGCTGGAGGATTTGCAAAATACTCGACAACATAGCCATCAATCACCAGATTCCCTCTCTCCCGCCACTTGGTTCCTTCGCTCAGCACGATATGGATATCGATATCAGAATGAGAATCATGGAATTTTGTGACTCGGCTTCCCGTCAGGATAGCCCCTTCGACATAATCCTGATTGATCCAATGCTCCAGGAATTGAAGAGCCGTCTGCTTCCAATCTGCCATGTTGTGTGGAGTCCTAGGAATCTAATAAAACATGGCAAATGAATTAAGGATTCACATTCAAATTCAGGTGATTGACTCTTTCAAGATTTCTGCAGACAGAACATATATCAGATTCGGTTGGACTTCCGCAGATTTTGCATCTGGACAACTTGGCATTATTTTCCCTGCTCTTGAGAGAATGCTTGACAGCGTCACCAAATTTAGCTATTGAATATGCAGTTCCAGGGTGTTTTTCTTCGAGTTCTGTGATGATCTCCCGGGCTTCATTTCTTTCTGCCCTGGCATAATAGGGGCACCAGATCCTCTCTGCTTTGATACCGTTGACAAGCGCATAGATCATTACTTCTTTTTCAGGTATTTTTTTGAGTGGCAATATTCTGCGCACGAGGAGATCACCAGGCTCGTCATGTGGGGCCAATCTTGCCATTCTGGGCACATCGCCTTTTATCACGTTCATGAGGATTGACTGGGCATAATCATCCAGGTTCATTCCAAGTGCTATGTAGTCAGCATCCACTTCTGTGGCCAGAAGATTGAGAACCTGTCGCCTCATAGGCCCGCAATGAGAACATGGAATTGTACCGCTGTCGAGCCTTGCAATCTCGTCCATCGTTTTTCCATATTTTTCACTGAATGAAAGAATCCTCTGTTTGACGCCGAGTTCCGAGCATAGCCTGCTCGCGCCCTCCATTTCAACGTCCCTGTACCCGCTTATGCCCTCGTCAACCGTTACGGCGGTCAACTCCAGGTTCCTTCTGTTTCCCAGCAGCTTGTGCAGAAGGAAAAGCATCACTGAACTATCCTTCCCTCCTGAAAACGCTACCGCAATTCTTGTCTTCTCCTTTCTGAAAGAGACCTGTGATCTTATTTCATGCTTCACCCTTCTTTCAATGCTCTCTTCCAGGTGTTTGCGGCAAAGATTTTCCCCGCTGTAATATGCGGAATATATGGCCGTCTCGTCACAGCGACTGCAGATCATTGCCGGTAGAACCTTATTTGATATTTAAGCTCGGGCAATGTTCGAAACATTGGATCATATCGGTAGCTTCTTCCAGTCGATCAGATCCTGGTTACTTGGACTCTTTATCTCTATTGCTTCCAGCAGGTCAGTGAAGAGATCATCTTCCACCTCTATATCCTCCATCTTCCTGTTGAACCTTCTATTAAGTATAGATCCGAAAGAATGCCTTGCCATTGCAGCCTGAAGCTTCTGGGCGTTTTCAGAAACATCTTTTATGTAGCTGCTGAAAACCTGATCAAGCTCGTCCTTCTTGAGATCTAGAAGGAAATCGTCAACCGCCTTGCCAAGTTTACTTCCATGCTCATCGGATAGCAGTATCCTTACCTTATATTCAGGGTTAAAGGAAAGATGATCGCCATCCAGCTTGAACCAGTTAGCCGCATCTTCTTGGAAGAAGACATCTGCTAGCGTTCTTGCCACCTTTTCTGGGTTTGAAAAATCAACTCCTGTTGCAAGGTTGTATATCACCATGTCACCCCTATCTGATACTTTCCTTGATTCTTTGATCCTCTTAGCGATATCATCCTTTTCCGTCATAATTTATGATAGAAAAAACCTATATATTAACAGATTGGGTGAACTGATTTGATGCATCCATCCGCCAGCAGGAGAAAGGAAGCGGCGTATGAAGTGATTTTCTAATCTGCAAGCATGTATTCTACTACCTTGCCACCTTTTATTGCACGATAGAGTTCCTGTCCGGTGTCACTTATCATTTTTATCCTGATTACCCCCTTCGAAGAACTTTTTGCCTGAAGTATTAAGATGCCATCCACGTAGAGCTTTACATTACGGTTCGGAGAATCAACAAAAATATGAATCACACGGTTCTTTATCTCAATCTCGGCCCTGTTTCTGGACTGTATGGTTGAGGAAGATGGTTCCACCTCGAGCCTGACATTCAATTTCTTTTCCAGCTCGCTTATGGTTGAGCCCTTCCTGCCAATAAGCCTTGGGATGTTATCCTCGCTCACCTTTACAAGAGCTCTTTTCCTTCCCAACATGGAAACATCAACGTTTCTGGTCCCGAGGAAGGAAGAAATCTCTTCCTTGATTCTATCTGTGTTGAACTTAGCAGCTTCCTCATCTTCCTCAGCATCCACTGGAACGACAACCACCTGCTCGCCGAAGGAGTATATCTCGTATCTTGCCTTCTGCTCGTAGAAATCCTTGACTATAATGACCGGTCTGGCAAGGTCTTCCTGGTTCATTCCTGCAGGCACCTTCACCACATACTCTGTTGTGAGGACAGTATCTATCCTGCCCGCTGATATGTACAGGATGGTATCAATGATCTGTGGTATGAGACCTAGCTCCACCCGTCCGATAAAGCGTTGCAGTGCATCAATTGCTCTTGTGGCGTGGACAACGCCCATCATACCGACACCTGCCAGGCGCAGATCAGCATAGACGAGAAAGTCGGACGTCACGCGCATCTCATCGAAAACAGTGTAATCAGCCCTGACAAGTAAAAGTATATCTCCCGTTTTCTCCATAGATCCCTCTAGGCTGGAATACTGCGTTATCTCCCTTATAAGTTCCAGATCCCTGGGCTTCTCCATCGTCTTCACTATCTTGCCCTTTCCCGATATGAATTCCGCCAGTGCCTGCACGAAGGTGCTCTTTCCCGCCCCCGGTGATCCTGCGATCAGTATTCCATGTACTCCGCTCTCGATCCTCTGAAGCAGGTTGTCATCAATTTTGTAGTCTTCTATGGACAGCTTTACGATGGGCCTGACTGCTGTAATTTCGAGATCGTCGGAGAATGGGGGTCTTGTTATCACAATACGCATGTTCCTGATCTGTATCACGGTTGCACCATGCATGTCAAGCTCAACGAAAGACTCATCCTCAAACTGGCCTCTTGTTACCAGGTTGCTTGCTATATTCTCCAACTCATCGCGAGTCACTGAATTTTCAAGTTTTTCGAGTTTGACTGATCCAGGCGGGCCGACTTTGACAACTGCGCCCATGTCCGGCTTGAGATGAACAGATGATGTAAGGGGAGTAAAAAACTCCTCAATGTTCCGGATCTTCGTTTCTGGCGGCTCTATATACTTAACGCTGATTCCCTTTATCTCAGCAATCTCCTTCTGAACTACGTCACCTGTAACAAGCGTTGCATTGTTCTCGGCAGCGCACTGTCTTATCATCTCATCTATCTCTCCGCTTTTGGCACGCTCTATCTGCCATTCATTTGGTCTCTTCCCGTAGAAATCCAAAAATATCTTTTCCTGGTCGTGCAGGTCACGAAGTGCTTTCAGCTGGTGAATCGCAGCAAAACCGATTGATCTGCCTTCGTTTGCCTGGTGTTCTATCTCGGCCACTAGAGCTTCCGCAAGGATAACATGAGAACCATGGTGTTTTGCAAGGAAAGCTGAGAATCTGCCATCAATGATGACGGATGTATCAGGAACATAATCCATGCCTAATAAGAAATTACGCTTAGATAATTGTTTGCTACAGTTAAGACGGCTTCATCGAAACTGGCAGATCCATTCCAGTTCATTCGAAAATACATAATGAATTCTTTTTATCAGTTTGCAATCTAGAATGCAAGATGACACAGGACATACCGGTTCACGATATTCAGGTGATCGGGTCCAAGCTGGCAGACGATCTACGTGCCGTGGCCATTGATATTCCAGATAGATCCGCAATTGCTTTCTCAGGAGGGCTGGACAGCTCCATTCTCCTTTACCTATCGCCGATGAGCATACACCCATATGTTGTTGGGCTACCAGGATCAATGGACTTGCGGTCAGCCGGGGAATCCGCTTCCTTGATGAAGAGGGATATTGCAATTATAGAGGTCAATGAGGATCTGGTACTGAAGGCCGCGTTTAACGTAAAGAAAATCGATCCTGATATAACAAAAACCGATCTTGGGTTTGAGACGGTACTGTATCTAACACTTTCAGCTATCAGTGAAGATCTGCTCGTTACAGGGCAAGGGGCAGACGAAATATTCTACGGATATCACCGGTTTCTCACCGGGGGTGCTGGAACGAATGTTGCCAGCATAGAAAAATTGCTTAAAATTACGCTGCCAAGAGAGAAAAAGATAGCCGAATCACTTGGCAAGAAAATCCTGACACCATATCTCGATCCTGAGATCATGAAATACTCCTCCTTCGACCCTTCAATGCAGGTCAAAGATGGCAAAAACAAGCTTTTACTGCGAGCAGCAGGAGCTAAACTTGGAATCCCGAATGCTGTATGTCAGAAGGAAAAGAAAGCAGCCCAGTATGGATCCGGTGTGGACAAAATATTGAGGAAGAACCAGGAACTCTTATTCTGAAAAGAAGGACTAATAAGACACTATCCACACTGGTCTGGGCATCGCAGGGTTAAATATTATTTATGAATATGGTTGGAAATTAAGCTGGAGATTTAGATGGCAAAGATAGGTATAATCGGTGGAAGCGGTCTTTATTCGCTTCTTGAGAACCACAAGCCCGTTGAAGTAAATACGCCATATGGAAAGCCGTCATCCGCTCTCGAGATTGGTGAGATAGATGGAATCGAAGTGGTATTCCTGCCGAGGCATGGAAAGAAACATTCCATACCCCCGCACAAGGTCAACTATCGTGCAAATATCCGTGCTCTGTATGATCAGGGTGTCGAGCGGATAATATCTGCAAACGCTGTTGGTTCGCTAAAGCAGGAATATCCTCCTGGAATGATGTTCATACCAGATCAGTTCATAGACTTCACTAAGAGAAGGGAGCTTACATACTATGACGGACCGGATGTTTATCATATCTCATCCGCTGATCCGTTCTGCCCGGAAATGAATGAGGTTCTATCGGCGCAGTCTAAATCGCTTGGGTATCAGACGCATCTTGGAGGTACATATGCATGCATAGAGGGTCCGAGATTCTCGACAAGGGCGGAATCCAGGATGTTCAGGCAGTTTGCGGACATAATAGGCATGACGCTTGTACCCGAGATCAATCTTGCAAATGAGCTTGCCATGTGTTACACATCACTTGCAACCATAACTGATTATGACGTGTGGGCAGAAGAGCCTGTAGACACAAAAGAGGTCCTGAAAATACTGAAGGAGAATGAAGACAAATCTCTTAATATCATAAAGCAATCTCTAAGATATATTTCTGGGACAAGAAAGTGTGATTGCAAGAGAAGACTAGACGATGCCAAGATATAGTGGGTTTTACAAATGAAGATAAAATTTTTAGGAGGAGCAGAAGAAGTAGGAAGATTAGCGATAAAGATGGATTTTGGAGGATCATCGGTGATGGTGGATTATGGCCTCATTCCCGAGAAGCCACCGGAGTACCCTCTTCCACCGGAGAAGGTGGATGGTGTATTCCTTACGCATTCCCATCTGGACCATGCTGGATCTTTGCCAGTTTACTTCAACAAGTACGATTCAAGTTTTTATGCGACTTTAATGACGGCGAACAGCATAAGGCCAATGCTTGAGGACACAATCAAGATCGCCAATCTCGAGGGTTATACAAAGATGTTCAATCATGATGATGTATCGCAGCTTTATTCAAGCTTCGTCCCCGTGAACTACGGTGACGCAGATTCAATCAAGGATCTCGACTTTCAGGCCTTCAATGCGGGACACATACCAGGGTCAACAATGTGGAAGTTCACCAACGGCTCCGAATATCTCGTAACAGGAGATCTTTATACGAGGGATACAAACCTGCTCACAGGGGCACAACCCGTGAAGGCAGAAAACCTGATAGTAGAGAGCACATACGCCGGAAAGAATCATGAGGATAGGCAGAAAGTCATTGATAGACTCAGATCAAGAATCAGGGAAGTAATCGGCACCGGTGGAAAGGTCATTCTTCCGACTTTTGCCGTTGGCAGGACCCAGGAACTGATAATGATACTCGCTGATATGGGTTATAATATATATGTAGATGGAATGGGAAACACCATTACAGGAATATATCTGCATACACCCGGATTTTTCCGATCGGGAAGCGAATTCAAGAAAGCGATCAAAAAGACTGTTCCAATCAGGAATCAGAGGGAAAGACTCGAGGCGAAGAACGCTGACATTATTATCACAACATCGGGCATGCTTGACGGTGGACCGGTCCTGAGTCACATAAGGGGGCTCTTAGATGACGACAAGTCCGCCATTTTCATAACCGGGTACCAGGTAGAGGGAACAAACGGCAGGAGCCTGCTTGAGAACGGAACCCTTAACATTGACGGTTCCTCAGTGAGACCGAAGATGAAGGTTGAGTTTTTTGATCTTTCAGCTCATGCCGGCCATGATGATCTGATCAAATTCATAGATGCAGTGAATCCAAAAAGAGTGATCCTCTGTCATGGAGAAATGAGGGAAAAGCTCCTTGAGGATCTGGCCAACTATGAGGTCATTCTCCCATACAATGGCAATGTTCTTGAATTCAGCTGATCTTTTTTCTACCGTTCAGGAGCTCGATGCCTGAAGCCTTGATTTCCTTCAGATATAAAAGAACGGCCGGCATCGTAAGGCAGGGAATCAGGCCGATAACTATCCATGCTAAGAAGAATCCACCCGCCAGTATGTAAGTAAATGAGAATACTACGGCGAATCCCAGAAGTATCTGAATCGAATTGAAGAGACCCGAATTCAGTGCTACATACCTCCTGTCATTCTCTATGAAAACGACAGTTGAGTATTCCAGGGAAGATATCGAAACAGTAAGCATACCCACGATCAGGGCCGATGCCCACATACCGGGCAATCCGAGAAAAGGTATCCATATAACCGACACAGCCAGTATAACAACCATCCATACTGCCGATCGAATGAATTTTTCGGGTTTTATCCTCCCGGAAAAGAAGGATCCAAGGACTCCGAAGAAAAGTACGCTGCTGCCAAGTGCTCCAGCATAATATGTTGGCAGCCCTGTGAATGAAGCATAGGTCTTCATGTATTCGGAAAACACGTAAGTTGTGGACCAGAAACCTGAAAAAGCGATTGCCAGGGTCCATATTTTCAAATTCACGATACGTTTCCTGAGAACGCCGGGCTCAAAGTTCCCAATGTGTTCACTCCTGGGTATGAATACCAGAAGGGATGCCGCAGATATGGCAGTAAGAATTGCCTGTATAATCTCGTTCCACTTGAGCCCGAGAACAACTGTAATTGGGGTGAATCCAAATATGCCGATTCCCCCTCCGATGTCGAAAGCAGCGTTGTAGTAACCCATCATCAAGCCAAGCTTCTCCGGATAAATGTCGTTCAGTACAGCAACTGCCGAGGAGAAATAGAATGCCGCTCCCGTACCGCTGAGAAACCTGAGGACAAGCAGGGTCATGAATGAATTCGTGAATATCGAAGCAAATCCAGTTACTGCCATCAGGGACAGGCCGATTACGCAGTTTGTTCTTGAACCTATCCTTGCCGCCAGTATTCCTGCAGGTACCTGGAACAGGCCGGCTCCCAGGAGAAAGAAAGCAAAAATAAGTCCTGCCATGTTCACAGACACATCATATTCCGTCGAGATCTGGATGAGTGCAGGTGAAAGGTTATACCAGTTCATGGAGTATACAAGCCTGGAGATCATAAGGACAGTTACTGGCAAGCTCTTCCCCGGCACGATTCGTGAAGATAAGCCAATGAATAAGCATTTTGAATCTGGTGCTTTAGAAAATAATATAATATTCAAGATGCTTTAGAACCCTATATGGCAAATGAAACAGAAATCCTTCAATGGCTGAGGCAGGGAAACGAATCCACGCAGAGGCTCATAGACCTTAAGTGGAAGATCACCAAGGCCGAGGGAGGCTATTTCCTTGAGAGTGATAAGGTACCTTTTACTCTACAATTAGGCTTTCTGGGAGAAGAGCAGCTCATGGAGATTAAGCTTGATACGAACATAGAGACTGCAACGATGGAAAGCAGGGATCGACTCGGGACTTACCGTGCCCTCCTGATACTGAATTCGCAGATCAAGAAAGTCAAATTCATGCTCGAGGGATTAGGCGAGAATGTCGTCGCCAGGGCTGATATAGATCTTCCGACAATAACGAAGGATGAGCTTGACAATTCCCTCTCGCTGCTGCTATCCTCATTATACCTCATGGTCAGGGTCCTTCACCTGGAGGAGGAATTCAATCAGCAGATTGTGGACAGGATGCTTATGCTTGTGAAGGAACTTCAGGCAAAGGGAAAGAGCGAGAAAGAGATAGTTGACTACCTCGTGCATGACGTGGGATTCAAGGACGAGGAAGCAAGGAAGATTGTCTCTGAACTTGCTCATGACGATATGAGGGGAAACGAGAGGCTGTACGGATAGTGATGCGGATGGCAATAACAGTTGACAAGATTGGTGAGCAGACTAAAAACGAGACGATGATAGTCAAGATAATTTCCCTCAGGGAGAAAGAGACAAAGACCGAAAGAGGTGAGGGAGTCTACCACTATGGTATGCTGGGAGACGGAAGCGGCACCCTTCCATTTACAGCCTGGTCAATTCCCGCCACAATCCGGGCGGGGGACGTAGTTGAACTGAAGAATTTTACTGTGAAGAAATACAATGATGCACTGCGTGTATACATAGATTCGAGAACAGAAGTTGTGCTCAGGCCTGACGACAAGCTTGATGTCAAGCATGTCTACAGAGAATACAAGATCAAGGATCTCAATATCAAGGATGCCTTTGTCTCTGTAAGCGGTATCCTGAAGGATCCGATTGAAAAAACATATGAGAAGGACGGGCAGTCAAAAACTGTTGTTCATTGCACTCTTGAGGACGATACCGGGTCTATCCGCCTTTCACTGTTTGACAGAAAACTCGCTCCTGGTAGATACTACAAGATCGATGGTGCGAAGCTTTCTGAATACAAAGGGAGATACAGGCTGACAGCAGGCGACAAGACGCAGATAGCCGAGGTCAGCAGTTTCCGCATTCCTGACACAAAGATCTATGATATCAATGAACTTATGAGGCCAGTGGATTCCGTCAATGTTACTGGCGTGGCTGTCTTCTTAGGGGAAAAGGGAGGACTTATTAGCAGGTGCAGCGAATGCAGGAAGACTATCGACGATATACGCTGCCCCGATCATCCGGAAGCTAAGATATTTCTTGATCTGTATGCATACTTTACAATTGAGGATGGAACCGGAGACATTCAGTGCAACGTCGGGAGAGCAGGTCTCCTTGAATTGCTCAACTTGAAAGAAGAAGACCTGAATATTGATAAGCCAAAAGTTTCCAAGGCAGAGGTCTCAAAGAGACTGGCTGAGAAGATACTCTCCGTTCCTCTCCTGCTTGACGGGGACGCAGTACTCGGTACCAACGGCCCTTTATTCCGGGCACGCAGGATAAGAAGGATGGATGAACCGCTTCTAAAAAAGGTGCTGCAAGCTTACGAAGGTGAGATGCTATGATGTCCCGGAAGCGTGAGAGTTCCAAATGGATCTTGTCCAGGGAACTTAAGGATACTACGTTTATAGAGGAACTGCCTGAGGGCGAACGCGGAAAACCTTTCGTCATAACTCCTCTTGGTACAAGGGTCAAGAGAATACTTGTTTCCGGAACAGTGACGGCAAAGAGCACTGAGGATAACTATACCAAACTCACAGTTGCAGACAGTATCGGGCCTTTCTATGTTACGGTATTCAACAGCGAGTATCAGCCTGATACCAAGGAGATGGCAGACGCCCTTGAACTCAATGAAATGGTAACAATAATGGGCAGGGTCAATACCTTCAAGACTGACGACGGCGTCATTTATATCAACATAAACCCAGAGAAGATAATGAGGGTGGATTCAGTGATGCTGAAATACTGGACAAGCAGGTGCCAGAGAATCGCCATTCGAAAGATTCTCGCAATCGGGGAGATGTCAAAGCTCGAATCCCCGGACAGGGCAAAACTTGTTGCCATGGGATATTCAGACGAAGAAGCGGATTGCGCCATACGGCATCTTGAGCATTACAAGTCATATGATATTCAGGGGTTCAGGGAGGCAATAACCAGCGCTTCAAAGATCCCGGTTGCAGAGGCAGAAGATGCATCTCTCAAGGAAGAGGTCCTTCAATTCATAAAAACTCACGCTGACCCTCAGAAAGGCTGCAAGTACGAGGACATCGTGGCCCATATGAAGGGAAAGAACGCGGATCAGGCGGAAACTGATGAACTCTTAAACATACTTGGTTCGGAGGGTGAAATATACGAGGTGGCCTTGAAGAGATACAAGGCAGTCTGATCCCGTCTTGCGAAATACTAGCGCTTAATGATTAAATCCCGTGTCGCTTTAACCTCGTCAAGTCTGCCTGAAGCAGTATTTACCGGATGGGCGCTCAATTCTTCCTGTGTTGATGAGACAGCTTCATGAATAAGATCCGCGAAATAGTCCAGGTCTCTCTTCGTTACGGTCTCTGTAGGCTCTATCATAAGTGCCTCCTTGACTATCAGTGGAAAATATATCGTCGGGGCATGCAATCCAGCATCTAAAATATACTTTGCAATGTCCAGTGCTCTTTTGCCGCTTTCCTGGGAAGATGCAACAACTTCATGTTTCTTTAACCCTGGGTGAGATATTCTCACATCCTTCGAGATCTTCTTTGCAAGGTAATTTGCATTCAGCACCGCTCTGTATGAGTTCATCTTAAGGCCATCCGAACCGTTTCTCTTGATGTATGACCATGCGCGCAGGAGAACGCCGAATGATCCATAGAACGAGGCCATGTTGCCAAGCTTGTTATTGCTTCTATCGAGATAGTAGCCGTCCCCACTCTTTCGGACAATCGGCCCTGGCAGAAGGTCGGCCAGTTTTTTGTTCACTGCAACTGGAGCGGCTCCGGGGCCACCTCCGCCATGGGGTGTAGCAAAAGTCTTGTGAAGGTTAAAGTGCACAACATCGAAGCCCATGAGCCCGGGAGATGTTATCCCGAGGATCGCATTCAGGTTTGCACCGTCGTAGTAGAGAAGAGCCCCCTTTGAATGGACTATTTCAGCAATTTCCATAATATTTGGATCAAAGATGCCGAGTGTGTTCGGGTTTGTGATCATGAAGGCCGCTGTCTTCTCAGTCACCGCATATCTCAGCGCATCAAGATCCACGGTTCCCTTCTCATTTGATGGTATCTCGACAACATTAAAACCACCCATTGCCGCAGAAGCAGGGTTTGTACCATGGGCAGAATCCGGAACAACAATCTCGCGTCTGGTTGAAAGCTCCTTCTTGAGTTCAAAATACTTCCTTATGATCAGAACGCCCGTTAGCTCTCCCTGTGCACCCGCAAGCGGCTGCAGGGAAACTTCATCCATGTCTGATATCTCCTTCAGGTACTCCTGCAACTCGAACATCACCTGCAGCGTACCCTGGACCGACCATTCAGGCCTCAGCGGATGAATCTCGCTGAAAAAGGGCATTGAGGCTATCTTGTCTGCATATTTTGGATTGAACTTCATTGTGCATGATCCAAGGGGATAGAATCCTGTATCCACGGAATAGTTCATCTGTGAAAGCCTCGTGAAATGCCTGACAACATCATATTCCGCAATCTCAGGAACCTTGGGTGCTTTATTCAGAATGCTTGATGGCACTATGGCTTCATCGAAATCTTCTGATATCGTTTCGAACGTAGTCCTGCTCACCAGATCCTTTATGAAGGGTTCGTCGTATTTAGCCTGCTTGAAAGACATCATACCGCCTCCAGTGCATGCTTAAGCTTCAGAAGATCAGAATCCTCGGTTTTCTCTGTTGTAGAGAAGAAGAATGCATTCTTCAGTTTGTCATATCTGTTCTCCATGATCCTGTCCAGCTTGATTCCCCCGAATACCTTGTTATCCCTCAGCAACCGGTGGAGCCTATCTTCATCACTTTCTATGAGAACAGGCACATCAGAAAAACTTGTGCCGCTGAACACATTCGCCTGTATCTTGCGGTTACCTGAAACAATCTGCTTCAGCTTGAAAGATCGGTGCATTGTGGCAAGAGCTATTTTCCTGAGTCCGGATGGTCCGACCGTGGCGAGATAGGCAAGGGCAGCTACACCCATCAGAGCCTGGTTTGTACATATGTTGCTCGTTGCTTTCTCCCTCCTGATATGCTGCTCCCTTGTTTGAAGCGTCATAACGTAGCCCCTTCTGCCCTTGTTGTCTGTTGTCTCCCCTATCAACCTTCCTGGTGATTTTCTTGCAAGTTCCTTTCTGTAAGTGAAAATACCGAGATACGGTCCACCGTAGTTCTGGTGGATGCCCAGTTGTTGACCTTCCGCAACAGCGATATCTGATCCATATTCACCCGGGGTCTTCAATACACCCAGGCTGATTGGATCCACATAACTTATTAGAAGTGAGTCCCGAATAACGTCTTTCACTTTTAGCACATTTTCGTCTATGATACCATATGAATTGGGATTCTCAACTATAACGGCAGAAACATCGTCATCTATCTTGCTTTCCAGATCACCCAGATCGAGCATACCTGTCTTCATGTCAAATGAATATTCCTTGAACCTGACATCCAGTCCGGAGCAGTAATTGATGAGGATATTGCGCTTGTTCCTGTAGATGTTATCCGGTATTAGAATTGTCTTCCTGTCGTTTACCCTGACGGCCATCCTGGCAGCTTCCCCAAGTGCCGTCGGCCCATCATACATGGACGAATTCGCTGCATCCATACCGAGAAGATCCGATATTATGCTCTGGTACTCAAAGAGAGACTGAAGCATTCCCTGGGATATCTCGGCCTGATACGGTGTATAGGATGTCAGGAATTCGGATCTTGAAATAATCGAGTCAACCGAGGAAGGTATAATTCGGTCATAGACTCCGCAGCCAAGGAAATTAGAATAATCGTCGAACCTGTTTGACTCAGAGAGCAATGTAGCCTCCTGAACCAGCTTATACTCTGAACAGTGAGGATCCAGATTCAGTTTCTTCTTGCGGATATTTGGCGATATATCCGAAAAAAGCCCTTCAAAATCCTTGATGCCAAGATAATCGAGCATAGATTGATCATAATCTAACATAGAACTCTCCTAGACATCACGTTTCAAGATATTTTACTTTTCAAACACATATTAGCATATCATGGCGACAGAAGTAAAGGGAGCAATCTGTCCGGGCCCATCCCATGGCTTTCGCGGCAGTTGCCTCTATGAAGGTATGCCTCATAAGACGAAACATGATTTTTGATACACGCTTAATGCGTAGAAAGGTCAAAATAAAAAGAGAAAATAGTGATAGTGATGAAGAAGGTCTACTGCCCTGAATGTGGCGCTGTCAATGACGCCACTTCTATTTCCTGCTATAATTGCGGTTCTCTTTTGGCGGGGGCAAAGCTTGTTGAGAGAGTTAAGAAAACCAAAATTAAAGTCAACTTATCAACAGAGGTCCAGAAATTTGAAGAGGGTGAGTCACTTCTGGGAGAATTCCACCCGTCGGCAGGACTAAGAAAATACTACATAAGGGTAGGTGCATTTTCCACCTTCATTTCTCTGTTCATACCTGCGATTACATCACTCGTGGAATATTTTTTCTCGCCCGGTCCCAATTCATTTAATAATGTTATCTATGAGACTCTGGTTTATGGCGCAACCGCCATACCGCTATTCCTTTTCGGAGCGCTCCGCCAGATTAATTCCCGCTTTAAGAACACTAAATATCTGATAACAAACAAGAGAATCATACTGAATGTCTGGAGAAATGGCCTTCGGGTGAGCATAATACCATACCAGGAAATTTCTTCATTAAACGTCGTACAACCCAGGTATTTCAAGAAGCACGGATTTGCCTCAGTTGTAGTGATCAAAAAGCGTGACTCGTCACGAATTCTGGAAAAATTAAGAAAAACGGATCCACTGCTTGATCCAGAAAACATTAAGGTCATAAAGGAAGAGGAGCAGAGCCTTAAAGTCAAGAAAGTCCGGAGAGTAAAGCGATTAAAAATCGGTGAAAACACAATTGCAGACTTAGACGAGACAGATGCCCATACAGTAATAACACTGATCAATCAGTATGTACAGAAGAAAGAAGCCACCAAGGAAAGGCCATCGTCCGTAATGGCCAACACCCTGTAATCCAGAAATATTTCATACTAGGCATCAAAATCCTTTCTCTTTGATGCCGGTTCGACAATTCAGATGACAAATATGCAAAAATTAACCTAAAATAGCGTAAAAAATTCACAAGAAAATTATTTGGTCAGTTACAAGATGATTACTTGTACTTGACCTTGCTGGACGCTCTAAATACGAATTTCTTCTTTGACGGGACGTCAATTATTTTTCTGGTCTGTGGGTTTCTAGCCTTCCTTGCTTGCTGGGTCTTGCGCTCGAATATTCCAAAGCCTGCAAGGTTGATCTTGGATCCCCTGTTTGCTTCAGCAACGACGTTGTCCAAAAATGTCTTTATGACGTTTCTGGCCTGTTTCTGGGTTGTTGAAGTCTTCTTTGAGACCGTCTTAGAGAGTTCGCTTATTCCTACCATTTGGCACCTCCTACATGTGTATTCACAAAATAGTATTAAAATATTTTGATTTGGTTTTTAGTACATATGCCATAATACGTAATTTTAGCAAATCTGATTATTTGCATAAAAAAATTATCATATAAATAAAGTGTAGGAATTATCATTGCAGTGTTGCTTTCACTTTATATCGTATAGTAAATCCCTAGCCTTTGAGCATAATATTATTGCACGTGCATAATAGTGAAATGAATCTCTGGAACATAAACGGATGCTCAACTTTATGAATTATAGAGCTTCCCATTTCTATCTGGAAAATGAAATAATCCAGCTAAATTCAGTTTAGGTAGATATCAAACGCTTTGCACCTAAAGTCAGACTTACACCTAAAATAATTTACTTGCACCTAGAAGATCAGAAAAACAGGGATTTGGGTGCAGAGCCGGAACTACCAGTATATTTTCCTTGGTCTTGTCTTTGGGGTTTTCCACAAGGTCTTGATTGCCTCAACAGTAAATACAGATGTCTTTCGTTCAATAAGGGTGTATCTCTTTACGGTACTGGATTCTTTATTATTTTTCCTTTTGATTTGAATTTCTTCGCCAATAGCCTCAACTCCCCGGTTGAATAAAACACTGAGTGATAAGTAGATATGTCTTGTATTACATGAGGTAAATTAAGCGAGCATAGATTTTAGGCATTCTCCTTATTTATGGCTTTATCGTAATATCATAGACAACGTATTCCCAGGCGATGAAGTCGTAATCCGGAGGAATCTGGAAGTCATACATTGTGTAATTCCCGTTTGTAAGCGTTATGCTAGTTACCTTTACATATCTACCAGTTAAGGCATCATATATCCTGTCCTTGGTCGTGAGGTTCTGTGCCTGCACGTAACCCTGGCTTGTGAGTATCGGCTGGTATGCAGAAGTTTCGAGGATGCCGTTTATCGTGTACATTCGGGAATGATTGCTTATGTATGTGTCAAGAACCTCTTCCTTCTGGTATGCATGCGTTGTAACATTGTAAGCAAGAATATAGTCCCCTGGCAGTACGTACTGTGCCTGCATGTATGTGTAGTTGGCCATGAGTATCTCGGTGGTTGCGTTGACGCAGCCTGATCCGCCACCACCTCCACCCCCTGAGGGTGCACTGAATGAAATTCCCTTGGTGACGGAGCTACCGCTAACGGTTATAGTACCGGACCCGGGAGAGGGATTGTAGCCATTGCTCGCGAATGTGCTGAAGTAGAAATTCCCATTGGGTTCCGAAAATGATATGGATGTTCCGGTGGAAGATTTCTGGCTTCCGGCCATATCCACCGTCCACTGGGTACCTGATGGAAGACCTGACTCGTCGAATGTCACCGTATTATAATAGGTGGGAGTGAAAGATATGCTCACCGACGTGGAAGAAGATCCAAGGTATACACTCCCGCTAGACGGATTCGCGGAGTAACCTGCTGGAACCCCAACGGAGTAGGAATATGTTGTGTCAATTGGTTCCGGGAACGTTATCCCTGAACCTGAAGTGGACTTGGTATCGCCGTTGATGGTTACCGACCATGTATTTCCATGCAACCCCGATTCCTCAAACGATATAGAAACAGGAGAGAAGGATATGCTTTCGCTTACACCTGAACCACTCACTGTCACGGAACCGGAGGATGGCGACGGATTGTACTGAAAACCGGATGATGTAACTGCACCGACACTATATGAATATGTTCCGTCTGGGACACCGAAGGTTATTGACGAAGCTGTCGTCGACATTGTGTTTGTATTGAAGTCGATAGACCATGACTGACCAGAGGAGAGACCTGATTCTTTGAATGTCACTGGATACACATTGAAGTCAAAGCTTGATGAGTTATAGTTATTATAAGAAACACTCAGAGGAAAATAATAGCTGGAATCATCCGCCAGACACACATCATAACTAGCACCGGGAGCAGCGAAGAACTTGAAGTCCCCGCTCGAATTTGTGTTGACATAAAAATAACACTCATAAGGGCCACCAGTGTTTTCATTTATGAGCACTTCCTGATTGGCCAATCCTTTGCCGTTAGAATTAACCTGTCCGCTGATGGTATATGCAGGAACTATTGGGAACTTTAAATTAACTGACGAGCCACAATCAGCACCGCACCGGTCTAGATTGATGTATTGAGTGTCTGGTTTTGACACAACGA
The DNA here is from genome assembly GCA_021821635.1 of Thermoplasmata archaeon. Lineage (GTDB taxonomy): Archaea > Thermoplasmatota > Thermoplasmata > Thermoplasmatales > Thermoplasmataceae > UBA582. The sequence continues at coordinate 18,050 of JAKACH010000022.1, forward strand.
GGTTGCTTGAGGAGAGATTCAAGCAACCGTTGTTCAGGAACTCCGTACATGGAATCTTCAAGCAATAATCTTCTTGTGAGCTGTAAACATTAGTGTAATTGCCAAGTGGTATGGAATCTGCTGTTTGACCTGAACTCTCCCATTTCCCGCCTTTTATAAACATCTCCTGGTATAGGCAGCCGTTGCCGTTCAGCGTTGGTGTCTTAGCATTATTCTGGCTTGAGGTGTAAGGACTGTATGGCAACATTGAGGAGAGCAGAGACATTGTTGATAGGGATACACCCGCAACAGCAAGTGATGTAAACGGGCAGAACACAGCTGCGGCAGTAAGTGCATCACCAGCAATTGCAAGAATAGGGATGTTTGATACGGGTGTTCCATTTTCTCCTGAGATATTTGTACCACTGTCTGATGTCCTGCACAGTTCAAATTTAAGGTTACTATTATTCGTCATTCCTGTCAGGGTTGCAGATTGGAATACGGCCCATGCAGATACATTGTCCCAACAAGATGGAGGGGTTGGATTGGGTTCGTTTGCAGAAAGAACAACTCCAGATGCCGCCACCGGTATATTCACATATAACCAACCCTCACTGGAACAATAATACTCATGAGCGTTCTTTATGCTTGATCCATGATAGTTTATGTTAGAACCGGTTGCCATCCCTATAGAGTTATAGACATTGTAATCCAAACAACAGTTGGATTGATCAAGCTTCACAACATTATCTTTTTCATTTGAACTCGCTGGAACTGATATATTGGATAGATATCCATTGTATAGTGATGCTCCAGTCGTCATATAGATTGTATTATTCCCCATATAACCGATATAATCATAATGGGTATTGATGGGAGTAGAAGCGCTCACAGATGATGGGACCACGGTAAAAATGGCAAGAATTGAAGCAAACATCGTGAAAGATGCCAACAAGCTTTTCCATTTTTTCCATCCTCCGGATTTATTCTTCATACGCTACGCGCCTCCACCGTTATCTCCATGCTTACATTTACAGGCACAGGGGTAAAGTTGAGCGACACCTTGAAGAATGATTCTATATATTTCCCAAGAATAAGAGGACCGTTAAGCGTCTTGAATGGCAAGGATAGATAGAGAGCAAAGTGGAATGTGCCGTTTTGCAGGACCTTTGAATTGTTCTCGAAAGTAACCGTGGTACTGAGTGAGGGATCACGTATTGTACAGTATTCAGGTGGTGAACCCCTCTTGTAGTTGGGGACCTTTGACATGTTGACGCTTTGGGCGAAGCATCCAAGGACACCGCCTGCAATTGTTCCGTTGTATGCATCTCTCTGGCAGAAAGTCAGGCTCGGCGCTCTGATATTGGAGGATAGATTGCCGGATATAATGAGGTCATAAACGAACTGGGTGTCACTTTCTGCTGGACAATAAAAACTGACAGTTAAAGGCACTGGCGAGTTACGTAAGACCATTGTAATTGATGAATTCCTGTATCCCGGCTGATCAATCCATGATGATACAGTAATATTATGCGTTAATATCGTGGAAATTGAATTATTTGGGGTTGGATAGTCGCAGTTAACATTCCAAACATACGATGTGGAACCATTAAAAGCAACCATCTCTGGCGATTGTGGACTGAAATAAAGATAAGTAAAGGAGATAGGAACAGCAACCATCACAGTTGCAATAACAGCGAACATGATGATCTTTTTGCTCTTTTGAATCATATATGAAGTGTTACTTGACAGATGTATATAATATCACCGATATTAGTCGCTTTGCACCTAAAGTCAGACTTACACCTAAAATAATTTACTTGTACCTAGAATATCAGAAAAACAGGGATTTGGGTTCAGAGCCGATATCAAATAAATTCTTAAATATTCAATCTCGATCAGCGCCAGTGAAATTAATAGAGAACTGGTTTTCGGAAAGGTACTCGGACAACCTGCAGCTTTCTTTCAGGGTGAAGGATCAGCTTCTGTCTGTACGCACGGACTTCCAGAGGATTGATCTTTTCGAGACATATGACTTTGGTAAATTACTCACCATTGATGGGACAGTTCAGCTCACAGAATACGATGAGCACATCTATCACGAGATGATAACGATGCTGCCCTTCTACGCATTCGGCATAAAACCGGAATCCGCGCTTGTAATAGGCGGTGGTGACGGAGGAACGGCTACAAGCCTGCTTTCGCTCGGATTCAAGAAAGTGACGAACGTGGAAATAGATTCCCAGGTCGTTGAGGTATCCAAGAAATTCTTTCCGAATCTATCTGCGGCATTCAAGGACAGTAGATGCAATCTCATTATAGATGATGGCATAAAATATGCGAAGAATTCCCGCAATAAGTTTGATTTCGTTCTAGTTGACAGCACAGATCCTGAAGGTCCAGCAGAAGGCTTATTCTCAGAGGATTTCTATCATTCAATCCATTCAGCTCTCAAAGAAGGAGGAGTCGCGGTTACGCAGTCCGGTTCACCTCTATATCAACCGAAAGCAATCAAACTTGCAAATAGTGGAATGAAAAAGGCATTCAAGAACGTCTACACATATTGCTGCTTTATTCCAACTTATCCCAGCGGTTTCTGGTCTTTCACAATGGGTTCGGATTCTGACTTAAATTTCCGGAAAGATGTTCCTCACGGCAAGTATTTCAACGCAGAAGTTTTGCACGGAGCTCTTCAGCTGCCCCAGTTTGTTAGGGAATTGATCCAGTGACATCCTCCCACGACTAAAGCCGTGGGCTTCCTGTTTCAGCCAGTGTACCTGCCCTATTCCCTCCCTTGCGAGAAGGCTCAGGGTATCTATACTCCTGTCCACAGGCGTTAATTCCCCACTGTC
>JAKACH010000001.1 GCA_021821635.1 Thermoplasmata archaeon
TCGAGGGTAATGGTAGTTTATGATTACGATTTCCTCAATTAAGCACTTCATTTCTTCGCCTGAGCAATGAGATCATTGCAGGGAAATACAGGGATCTTATCACAAATGTATCCACAAGGAGGGAAACGGCAAACGCCATACCCAGCTGTTGGAGGAAAGCGATTGGTACTAGTCCAAGAGATCCGAGAGATGCTGCAAGAATAATTCCAAGGGCAGTCACAACATAGCCCGAACCACCCATTCCCCTGTACAGTCCCTCGGCAAACCCATGGGTTTCCTGCTCCTCCTTTATCCTGGAGATCAGGAAAACAGTGAAATCGTTTCCAAGCGACATTAGAATGATGAACAATATGACAGGAATCAGGAATATCAATGATTCATGAAGTAAGTATGTGATCACTATATAGAGTATGCTTAGTGTCCAGGATATGCTTATGAAGACCCCAGTCAGCGCTATCAACGGGAACTTTAAGGACCTGAAAGATACACCTATAATAATTGCAATGGCGGAAACAATCAGCAGTTCAAGAATTGTGTACTGCTGCTGGGACGAATCCCTCAGATCTATGATTCCGGATGTAATTCCTCCCACTATGAAACTGCTGTTGTCCCTGAGATGCTGGACAGACTGCATTGCGCTCTCCGAGTAAGGGGTGAAATTCAGATCTACAATGAAGTATACGCTCCTGTTGCCATTGAACAGGAATAAGGGATTCTCTATCGTTCCATTGGCCGCTGAAGGTCCTATAACATCCGTTACTCCAGAAGTACTTTTGATATAATTCTGAGCAGAAACTATCTCATTATAGGCTATTGGGCTTATATTGCCTCCATTAAAGGCAGGCACGCTAAGGTTATAGATTACAAAAGCCGGATATAACGCTGATCCACCAAATTTCTCGTTTACTGTATTCAGGGTGGAGACGCTTTGAAGGTTTGCGGGAAGTTCTCCTGATATATTGTATGTAACAGGTGCTTCAAACCAGAAATAAACTGCTGGGGCAGCAGCTATCAGTATAACAGCCAAAACAGCTTTTCTTTTCCTGGATGAGAATTGTCCAACCCTGTAGAAGATGGACTTATGAATTTCCGTAGAAGGAAGCTTGCGGAAAATACGTCTTCCCAGCAGCGCTGCTATGGCAGGCAGCAATGTGATTTCAGCGAGAACCGTTAGTAGAACAGCTATGAACAGCACAGGTCCCCAGGTATTGAGGCCGTTGATGAAAAATAGTGATCCAAGGCTTGTGGCAACAGTGAGGCCGCTGATGGCAACAGCCTTTCCGGACTTTTCTGCTGAGATGCGGATCGCATCCTCTGATGTCCTGCCATTAGCCAGTTCCTCCCTGAAGCGTGAAAGAATGAACAACAGATAATCGGTGGAGACGCCAAGCAGTACCGCAGTTAGTGTATAAGTTACAATGAAGTTAACAGGCTCATATGCCACTCCTATTATGAAAACAGACACATAACCAAGGACTGTTGCGATGCTGACCAGAACAAGAGCAAGAACAGGTGATATGTATGATCTTAGAACCAGACCTACAATTATAGCAAGAAAAACAAACGTGAAGATGAACCCAATAAATGAGTCACCCTGCGTGCTCTGCAGATCATATGATATTGCACCGTTACCTGTTACACTGCCCTGTGTTCCGAAGAATTCTGAGGTATAATTCCTGATTTGAGGAACAATGCTCTGTGAAGGATAAAAGTTGTTGGAACCTCGGTATCCTTGTGGCACATCCAATATTACATTGATCAGGTAAGTGCTGTTGTCCGGTGACACATACTGTTTGTAAATGAAAGAGGGCGCGCCGTCCAAACCGTAATTCCTGACGTAAAAATCACCTACGTTTGCAGAATTTACGGCAGAGTAGACAACTTTTTCCGGGATTGAGTAACCATACAGGGAAAAGAAAACCTTCTGCGTTATAAGGTAGTTGTACTGTGAATAGTTGACGAGATTTCCATATTTTAGTATGATGCCTGTATATTGACTGGAAGAGTAGTAATTCTGCGCAGTAATACTGGTTGCGTTGTATACATTGTAATAAGGCCCAAGCTGGAAATTATACTTTAGACTGTTATTAAGTGTGACGAGGAAGAAATTCTGTGAAGTGTTGTTTGTATACCCTGCAGTTTTGGCGGCTGCATATATTTCTGTCGTATTGTAATCATAGAGCATCCACTGATTATAGAAAGATGACGGGAATTGGAATATAAGCAGGCTCTGGTTGGACACGGCATGATAAGTCTGATTGATAGGATAGGAATACTTGCCATAGATTCCATCCAGGAATGATGCATAGGCTGAAAAGGCCGACTCGGTTGTGCTTACATACTTAATTGAAGAGTTGGAGATCTTATCCTGAAAGTTGAGAGTGCTGTTTGCTATGCTCAAGTTATCTGCGCTTGGTACCGATATAACAACTGTCAGGGAAGAATTCTGAGGGTTTATCTTGGAAAGTATATCGCTTGCCTTTGTTGATTCAAAATGTGAAGATACCGAAGTTGCATTTGAATAACTTACGTAATTAGTATATGACACTATTACAGGAGTGAGAAGAAGAATCCCAACAACCCAGAGAATGACTACTAGCTTTTTATGTGAAATTGCAGAATTTACTATTCTGCTTATTATGCCCCGGCTCATAGCTCAGTCATTCAAGGTTGATAGTTCAATTCTAATGAAAAAAAATTTTATTTTTTAATGCATTACTGTTTGCACTATGATCCAAAAGCTCAGGGCACATGAAAGAATACTAACATCATGAAGCTTCTTTTTTGGCCTTAATCTCTGTTAGTCCCATTCCCTGTATATCCTGAGCAAAATGGCACCTTGAAGAATGAGACTGGGAAACCTGCAGTAGTTCTGGTTTCTCTGCCGAACAGATATCCTTCGCGAACTGGCATCTTGGCGCGAACAGACAGCCTTTGTTATCTGTGGATTCACTCTGGGAGAATATTCTCTCTCCAAGTTTCTCGGAAATAGATCCCTCTATTCCGATGCTTGCGAGCAATAATGCTATCGTATAAGGATGGGCGCTCTTCCTGATCAGGTCCTCAGTTTCACCGGTCTCCACAATCTCGCCCTTATACATCACATATATCCGATCGCTAAGGTAACGCGCTGACGCGACATCATGAGTTATGTACAGAACAGAGATACCGAAGTCCTGCTTTAGCTTCCTCAGCAGGTTCAATATTCCAGCTCTAAGGGAAACATCAAGCATCGAGATAGGCTCATCTGCAATCAAAATCTTCGGATCGACAATCAGCCCTCTGGCTATACTCACCCTCTGCCTCTGTCCTCCGCTTAACTGGTGGGGATATTTTTCAACATAGTCTTCAGGTGGAGTCAGCTCGACTTCCTGCAGTGCTTTCAAAACCATGACTTCGTGATTCTCAGCCTGGCTGAGAACTGAACCAAACCCATGCTGCTGAAACCTATCGTTCATTGAACTTGATTTGTCTGAAGTGGTTCGCCTGTTCACGCTAAGTGGCTCTGCCACTGTACTTGCAATTGGAAACCTTGGGTTGATGCTTTGAAATGGATCCTGGAATATGGTTTGGACAATTTTTCTGAATGCCGCGATTTCCTTTCTCTTCTTCAGGTTTATGGGCTCTCCCATAATTTTTACCAGCCCATTTGTGGGTACATCGAGGAGTCCAAGCATCCTGCTAAGAGTGGTCTTTCCTGATCCGGTTTCTCCAACAAGAGCCACAGTCTCTCCTGACCTGACTGTCAGATCAACCCTGCTCACTGCAGTAATCTTGTTTGACTCTCCTGTTGCTATTTCACGGATGCCGGTTCTTTTCTCGAATATCCTTGTCAGGCCAGAGGCTTCAAGGACAATTGCCTGATCGGAGACGTTGTTTTCAACTGCCCCTCTCTTCCTGAATTTTTGAGCCTTAACACTGGCAGAGGCAAAAATTGGAAGAACAGAGCAGGCAACTTCATGAAATGGTTGAGTCTGTCTTAACACTGCGGCAGACTCATCTCTGCATGACATCACGGCGTAATCACACCTTTCAAAAAATGGACAGCCTACAATAGGGCTTATAAGCCTGGGTGGGGATCCACGGATAGGCTGGACTTCTGCAATATCTTCCTCAAGGTTGGGAATTGAATTGACAAGAAGATGCGTGTAGGGGTGCTGTGCAACGTCAAAGGAGTTTGATGGAAGTTTTTCAACCAGAATCCCGGCATACATAACCATTAGTCTGTCAGAAAGCCTTGAGATCAGTGCTATATCATGTGATATGCTGACAAGGGCAACACCGAACGTCTTTCTCAACCTTAAGAGTTCCTCCATTATCCTGTACTGTGTTATGACATCAAGTGAAGTCGTGGGTTCATCTGCAATTATGAGTGCAGGGTTAAGCGATATTGCCATTGCTATAACCACCCGCTGTTTCATGCCTCCGCTTAGCTGGTGGGGATACAAGTCGTAAACCCAGTCTTCTAGCCCAACAGCAGCTAAAAGCTGTCTGGATCTTGCTTCAGCCTCTTCCGGGTGCATTGACTCTCTGTAGATGAATATATCCGACAGCTGGGTGCCCACTTTATGAACTGGATTAAGTGAATCCAATGCACCTTGGAAAATTACGGATATGCCCTTCCATCTTACAATGCTGAGCTGGTTTTCTATCTTTCTTTCCTTTCTGTCATACCTTATAGAATAAGATGCACCCATCTCCGGACTGACAACTACTTTACCCTTGAAGTATACCCTTCCTGAAGTAACTCTCGCATTTGGAGGAAGGATATGTGCAATTGCCATTGCAAGAGTTGATTTTCCGCAGCCGCTCTCGCCGACGATACCGATTGACTCGTTTGTTCTTATGCCAAAAGTAACATGGCTTACGGCGAAAATTCTTGTTTTGCCCAGAGTGTATTCAATAGAAAGATCATCCACGTATAGAACATAGTCTTCATAGTTGTGCTCGAGTTTGCCAATAGCCTCGGGTTTATTGATCTGTTCTTCCATCTTATCTCCTCAACGTTACATCGGTCACTTCTCTTAGCGTATCTCCCATCATGTTGAACGCAATCACAATGACAACGATGAATATTCCAGGAAATACAACCAGCCACCAATCCGTAAGCTCAGAGTAAAAGAAGGGCTGATATATCATTGCTCCTAATTCGGGCGTGGGAGGTTGTATGCCAACTCCCAAAAAGCTAAGCCCGGACGAGAGAAGTATGGCGCTTCCAAGACCAAGGGCATAAAATACGATTGTCGGTGAAATCGCCGCAGGAAGAACATGCCGGAACAGAATATGTGCCTTAGATGCGCCCTGAGATATGGCTGCCGTAACGTAAAGCTCGTTCTTTGTAACAAGAATTGCGCTCCTCGCTATCCTGGAAAAACCCGGTATCGATGTGACACTTACCGCTATGACTATTGCCCAGAAACCTTCTCCCACAACTATGGCTATTGCTACGGCAAAGATAAGAACAGGAAATGCAAGGAAAACGTCCATCACCCTCATCACTGCATTGTCAGTGAACTTTCCAGTGTAACCCGCAAATACGCCTGCAAGCACTCCTATTGTGTATCCTATCGTCACAGCCAGAAACGCAAGCTCAAGATCGAGTCTGATGGCGAAGACAATCTGCGAAAATACGTCATGGCCAAAATAATCTGTGCCAAAGAGATGCTTCAATGAAGGAGGGAGCTGCCTCTGTGCCAGATCTATAGCAGTAGGGGAATAAGGTGCAATATAGCCTGCAAATACAGCTATAACGACGTATGACAACAGTACAATAATGGAGACAAGACCAGTCTTGTTCCGAAGAAAAAGGGTGGCTGTCTTGGATAAGCTCCTGACCCACGGTAAGTTCTTCATACGCTGAAGCTTTTTTTTCGGTTGGCTGTTGATATTACCAGAAACATCCATTGCGATACACCTAATACTTTACCCTCGGGTCCACGACTCCATAAAGGATGTCTGCTAAAAGATTAACAAGGACAAAAAGGAACCCTGACACTATAACAACTGCCATGATTGCACCATAGTCAAGATTAGTGATCGAATCATAAGTGTATAATCCAAGACCTGGCCAAGAGAAAATGGTTTCCGTCAGCACTACACCGCCCATCAAACCGCCCATCTGTATTGCTGTAACAGTAAGTGCTGGAAGAAGTGCGTTCCTCAATGCATATTTGTTAATCAGTATCTTTCGTGGAAAGCCAATAGCAAATGCAGTCCTCATGTAATCTTTATTGATCACGTCAAGCAAGCTTGATCTAGTAACCCTTGATATAGTGCCTATTATGGCAAACGAAAGTCCAATCGCTGGGAGTATGATATGAGACAGCGAACTGCCTAATGCAGCCAGGTTGCCTTCAATCAGGCTATCCAGAATAACAAATCCTGTTAACGGAGTGGGAGCTTTAATGAATGGCGACAGCTGACCAAAAGGAGCTGGAGCAATATGCAGGTATTCATAGAATACAATGATCAGAATCAAATCTATCCAGTATACAGGCATTGATATTCCCAGTAAAGTCCCGACTCTGGTTGCATGGTCTGCCGGTTTATTGGTTCTAAGTGCTGCAAAGATCCCCGTGTAAATTGCAACAGGCAGACCAATAACCATGGCCGCAATTGCAAGTTCTATGGATACTGGCAACCTCGTAGCAATTTCGTGGCCTATGTATTGCCCCTGGAAATAGTCAAAACCAAGGTTAAAATGAGCTAGTTGTATCAAGTATATCAGAAACTGGATGTACAGGGGTTTGTTCAACCCCAGCTCTGCTTCCAGTGCATGTAATTCTGTGGGGTTCTCAACCACTTCCTGTCCGCCCAAAATAAGTGCAGGATTACCTGGTATAACGTGAGAAAGAAAAAAAGTTAAAATAATTAGTCCCAAAATAGTAGGGACTAATGCTATGAGTCTCTGGATGAGAAACCTGGTGAACCCTTTCATCCAATCACGTCATAGTCACTTGGTCAAAGAAGATATCGAACGTCGGGTAGATCAAGAGGTTATGCACATTGCTTGTCATTGGAATGACGTTTTCAAGGTTGAACAGCGGAACCTCCACAGCCTGAGCAGCAAGTATTTTCTGCGCTTGTATGTAAAGGGCATCTCTCTGGGACTGATTATACAACTTGCCAGCTGCTACCAGGTCATGCGACACTGTCGAATTGTTAAAGTAGTTGAAGTTACCATAAATCCCAATGTTGGCCGAGTTGAACAACGGTCTGAGGCCGTCATCCGGAGTTGCGAGCAGATTAACCCAGCCCTCGTAAAACATAGGGTATGTTCCATGCCCAACATCGGTCTGGAAAGTTGCAGATTCAACTGCCTGCAAGTTTAATTTTATGCCTATAGCTTGCAGTTCGCTCTGTAGTATTGTAGATATGGCTGTACCAACCGGATCTCCAGACTGATAGTAGAACGTAGTGGTGAATCCATTTCCATATCCGGAAAGATTCAGGTAATGCCTTGCCATTGAGAGATTGTAGGTATAGTTCTTGAAGGCAGGAATGTATGCCTCAATAGTAGGAGCCATTGTGTCATAAAGAGGGATTCCGTAGTTGAATACGGAATTAGCCGTTAACTGTGAAACATTCACTGCGTAGTTTATTGCAATCCTTACATCTGTGTTGTTGAAAGGTGTTACGTTTTCATCCATTCCAATGTAATACTCTGAAGATGTAGGTCCTGCCTTGACCTTGAGGCCTGGAGTACTTGCCAATACAGACATCTGGTCAAGAGGGATTTGCAGAGCAATATTTATAGAACCTTGCTGCAGTTCAGCCTGTTGAGTGGAGGGACTCGACACCACGTCGAATATGATTTTTGTTATGTTTGGTCTTGGTCCCCAGTAGTTCGGGTTGTACGTCATAGTTATTGTTGAAGCAGTGTAGTTGCCAGAGCCTATTTCATAAGGTCCTGTGCCCATTGCATGCGTAGACATGTAGGTGTTAACAGTGTCTTTCTGCACACCACCGTGGGCATTTATGAACAGAGGATCCACAATGTCAGTAACCCAGAGCTGGAAGAGATCCAGGAACCATGGATCAGGTGCAAACGGTATAAACATGATCTGGTAAGGCCCAAGGATCTTGATGCCGCTGGAATTCAGGAATTGAGATACATGGAAAGAGTCACCCTGATTCATTGTTAATATCCTGTTGATGCTGAAAGCAACTGCGGATGAATTAAAGGGGTCTCCATTCGCGAAGTGGACGTTCTGCCTCAGGTTAAAAGTAACAGATCCATTGGCGTTAACCGTCCAGCTTGTTGCTAATTCTGGAACAGGTGTCAAAGCACCATATTTTACCCCATTCACAGTGGTGTTGCCATAACCTAATAGGGTCTGGTAAATCTGATCGTCAAACATGACTGAGTTAGTATCGTACGCTACTGCTGGGTCCAGTGAGACAGGGGTCGCCGAGCTTGCCATAATCAGGGTCTGGCCTGTGTTTGCAGGAGGTGTGGACGGAGACTTGCTTTTGTTCAAAGCAAAATATGTCCCCAAGCCCGCAGCAATTACAATTACTACTATTATTACGGCCAGCAATGCTTTCATGCCAGTTTTCATAAAAACGCAATATAAAATCTATTATTAGAAGATTAGTTGCATCCGTACAAATAACGTTCTTATATAATGACTGACATTGTCAATCTATGACATACAGACGCTTTATAATACCTATTCTTCCATTGTATATTACTTTCATGTTCCGATTTCCATTAGGTAATATATTGTTGAAAATGCAAACATTGAAAAGTTTCTTCAGCACAGTTTTATGAATCAACCTGTTAAGCTTTCCTTACTCTAATTCTATGGACATAAAAGCATTTAAGGGATATTTGGTACCATATCTTAATCGGTCATGTTGCTCGAGATAAGACGCTTTGTTGAACATTTAAAGCCTTATTACTCAGTTAGAATCTCTGCGCTGAACCTACGGCATATTTCCAATGTTTTGTCTCTGCTGCAATAAACCGATATGTTAAGTCTGGAAAAAGGCAGGTAATATGTCAGGGGTTTCACCCAGCTTTCCAGGGTTTTGGCCGAGTTAAAGGTCCTGAACAGAACATCAATCTTTGCATGCACTCAGGTCTAACTTGCAACCTCAACACTCAGATTCTAATCTATCAATACTTCTATTCTTTATGAGGCTTACATTTAGCCGTTTCGATGCAATCTTTTTTAATATTCTAGAACATATAATCGCAATGAAAGAATTCAGACCGGATCCCCTTGACATGCAGATCCTGGAAATTATGGAAAAAGACTGTAACAAAAGTTACAGAGAAATTTCCGAGGAGACAGGTAAAGACATGTGGATGGTCAGGGACAGAGTGGTACTTCTCAAGAGAAGGGGTATTATAAAAGGTTGCAAGGCTGAGATAGATTATGCTGATATTGGCCTTAACTGCAGGTCACTCATAATTTTTAATCTGCCTGAAGATAAAATAGATTCATTTCTATCATTTGCGAGGTCGAATTCAGCATTCAAGAGACTTTCAATAGCTACAGGCCAACGAAGATTCTATCTTGAAATAGTGGGTAAGGATTGTAATGAAGTGAGGGAATATGCAAGAAAAACGCTACCAAAATACGGCGTCTATGACGTAATCTTCGAAGTGATTTTCGACACCCCGATTTAGCGTTTGCCCTTATTCATATATATGCTTAATAGAACAACTTTGTAATTCGGCCTAAATTTGACGGTCTTTCAGCAGGGCCACATCTCGTTGTAGAAACTTTACCTCTTACAAAATTAACCCAATTTTTGCCTGAAAATTCTTAATTTTACCCAAATTATAAGCATTTTTCTTATTTAGACCGGCATTATAATGAATTCATGGATACGGGAATGGAGGAAATTAATAACTTTGCTAAGGCAACCCTTGGAAAGCTGCCAGACATTGTTGGTTTGCTTGGTAAGATAAACAAGGAACTCGCAATGGAACAGTTCAGGGAGAACAAAACACTATATCTCGGAAGGACACATCTCGAGGGAAAGGCGCTCTCACTGGTTGCAATAGCTGTATCCGCAGCAAACGGTCAAAAAGATTCCGTAATGCTTCACTTCAACCTTGCTAAGAAATTCGGAACCGAACCACTTGAGGTGCTTGATGCATTGAAAGCGGCTAAAATGGCACTCATGGCATCGACGATGTCTTCCCTTCAAGAGACAGTTAAGATTATCGAGGAAAATGAGCATATTAGCAGACATACAGAGGAAGTGGACAAGATAATCAAGAAAATAAAAGTTGAAACTGGTATGGAAAAACTTCCTGAAGGGATGCTCGCACTCTCGAAATTTTCATTTGGTCTTTTTATGGAGCACCTGAAAGAGAAGTCTGAACTCTTGTCTCCTTACAAGATCGATCCAAAGCTGATATATCTCATAGCCTACGCAGTCAGCGTATCCATTCATTCTGATGAATGCGCGACAACATACCTCAGGCAATCCATGAAATCTGGAGCCAAAATTGGAGAGATTGAAGACGCACTCTCAATTTCACGTTTCATAACCGGAAACAAGGCCTACATAACGTCTGTTGAAGTCCTCCAGGAAATGGCTACCAAAGTTGAAGTGTAACCTATGAAGTTAATTTTATAAACGGTGGATTCTGGGTTTCATGAAAAAGAGATTATTCATTCCATTTGGGTCTGAGTGGTTTGGAATTCCAATATCAACTCTAGCACTTGCACAAGTATACTTGCTAATTTTCGGCAGGGAACATGGTATTGTATACAGGTATATCGGGGAAGGGCTGACCTTTACCGGTCTCCTGATATTTGCAATTATATTTGTTATGTGGGTAGTAAGCAGTCTTTCCTCACGTGGCAAGAAACATGCACACTGGGAAAACCTTACCAGGCTTAGCTTTATAGCTTTGATCCCAATAGTTGGTTTTGTTGGAAATGCACAACTTTTATCAATTTTTGGTATAAATTCCCTTTCTGCCGGCATTTCTCTTTTTGATTTCTATGTGTTCTATGGACTCTCTCTTGTACTTGGGGTACTACTGGGATACAGATTATATACCAAGGAAATTGCACCACGGGAGATAAATTATGCAATAGTGATACCACCTCTTGCAATTGGTACCAACGTATTTCTTGCGCCTTACGTGATAAGCTATTACGGAGGAGTCGAAAGCCAGGCAATATCCTTTCTAGTAATCATGGGACTCGGAATCTTTTTCTTTCTTTACATCTTCATTGGTTCACTTGCCCTTTCAGCACATGTTTCAACTAAAATGCATGAGTCGTTGCCTACAACCATGCTGCCTGTTGGAATAGCCAGTCTAATTGTCCTCAACCTGTTCACAATAAGCGGCTTCGATTCACCAGGCGCTCTGTCATTAAGTATACATACCGTTAGCCTTCTTTCCATAATGCTCTGGGGATTCGAAGTCTGGAATTTCCTCGTCGTTCTGATTATAATATTCGCAAGACCCTCAAGAGGGAACCTTAGCGTTTGGGCGTATGGATTTCCACTAGGATTGTTCGCAACTTCGACACTGAAGATAATGACGGTGGTTAATTTTAGCTGGATGTTCTGGATATTTATAGCAATAGCTGTAATGCTTAACATCCTGTGGGTGTATGGTTGGATCAATACCGTATTATTTGTCGGGATGCAGTCGGCTAAGGCCCGATCATAAATGCAATGAAATAGACATTCGCATAAAATTGTACCGATTTAAAGACTTTAACTCCTAAGAATTTTGGGGAATAACTTTATCCCAATCACCTCTTCTATTTCCCCTGCCTTCTTTGTAATTTCCGACAGCACTTTACAGGCCCCCGTTGTTATTATGCAGAGCCTGGATAACTCAGTGACAACATCGTTCACCGAGAGCTTTCCATTCACAACATTGTCCTTCAGTATGTTCAGTATCCTGTATCTTATGTAAAGAGCAACAAGTATCGTGAGAAAATATCCCCTTACAGAATCGACATCCTGCAGGTATGTCTTGCGATCGGATCCGTAACAATCAGCATAAGACAGATCAACTTTTTTCACAGAAGTGAATGCCACATGTTCTGAGAATGGGGTCCTGAATTCCAATTATTTTGTGGCAAAATCATATATATTATGGTAAATTATAGAATGATATAGTGATTTCAAATGCCTACAACAATACAGGTCAGCGAGAAGCTGCGAAAAGAACTTGCAAAGCGTAAAGTGTATGACAAGGAAACTTACGAAGAAGTAATCTGGGATCTCATGGAAGATGCACTGGAACTGGACGAAGAAACAAAAAGAGAAATAGCTCAAGCTCGGCAGGAGATCAAGGAAGGCAAATATCACACCTTGGAAGAAGTCAAGAAGGATCTGGGACTTTGACCTATGAAGTGCTCTTTTCAGATCTCGCTCTAAAGCAACTTAGAAAGCTTGACCAGGAAATCAGGCAGAGAATAATTGCAATGATCGAACGGATCAGGATAAGACCAGATGATTATGTCAGGAAACTTGTTGGAGATGATGGATACAGGCTAAGGGTGGGAAATTACAGGGTTATAATGGACCTCGACAGGGAAAAACTCATAATTCTTGTATTAAGAATAGGTCATAGAAGGAACGTTTATGATTCGTAAGCTTGTTCACTGCATTCCCGGATCCTTTATTCAGAGTTTGATTGCCACCGTAGAAACGCTTCTGAATAAACACGTCATGATTCAAATTAGTGAAAGTGGGCTGGACACCCAGTATGGAAGGATGAGAAATGTTAGATACTTTCTTGAGGAACTCTGACGCAAATATCAGTGCCAGGTCGAGGGTGTAAAAATGACCGGGAAAAATGAATTCTAAGAGAAACTCGTAAATTTCTTCAATGCAGAGAATAACCGGGACCGGAAATTATATGAGTCATTCCTTACACTAGAGTAGAGTGGATTTCGTACGGTTCCCCAAGTGAAAAGTCGTGGTTGGAAGGGAGGCGTATGTCTAGACTATGATCAGAGCTTATCAGAACATAGCATAGTGATTCAAGGTTTTGAATATGGTTTCTGACATAGAAAGAGGGATCGTAATTGCAGAGCTTGAGTTACTTTCAAGAAGATCAGTGGATGTATTTGAGTTTGAAAATGGTTTGATCAGGAGAGAGCGGGAGTATTATAATGATAGTTTCTGGCTAGAGCCAAGGGATAAACCATAAAGTAAATCCGGAAATCTGCCTCCAATTGAGTACAAACGCATTTATAAAAATGGACCGGTCGGGATTTGATCAAAGTTTTAAGCGAATACGTTGATTCAATCTCAGGAATTCTCACTCGCATTATTCCTACCTCTTTTGGGGTGTCATTTTAAAGATAGTTGGAACCAGTTCTCTTAACACCTAGCTTTTCGTAAATGTGATCTGTGCTGATTATTTCGCCTCCACACAGTGAAGCATGGAAAGAGTCAAACACTCCTGTTTTTTCGTGATCTATGAGGTGTGCTGCTGCTAATGCATTTGACTTGTTCGCGCCTTTCAGTTCAGCAATGGATAGAACACTAGCAATCATTCCTTCGACAGGAATCCCTTTTCTAACACTAACTAGCGCTAGTTCCACCAATGTCAGAATAGAGGTGTATATATGCCCTTCATAGTCTTCCAATACTTTTATTGCCCACGAGTTAAGCCTATCATCTGGATTCGCAATTGCGATGAAGAAATCTGTATCGGCGTATGGCATTATCTTCTTTCCTTATGTATTCTGCTGTTCCTTTCTGAGACTTCCTTTTTTGCTTCTTCTTCGGCCAGCGCGCCAACATCTCTTGCCGTTAAATTGCCAATTTTCAGTTCTTTACCCCATTTTCTGAGCTCTGCAACAGGGTCTTTTGGTCTAGGAATTAGCACAATCTCGTCTGATAATTTAACTATAAAGAATCTATCTCCATATTGTTTTATTGCATCTTTACCTATATTAATTCGTCCCTTCTCATCCATTCTAGCTTCTTCAACCATTTTGTACGAATATAGAATGTAATCTAATTAAGTTTGTGGGATTTTATTCTTATTTAGGGTAAATGTGTATATATTATCCCACCACCACAATTTAGAAAATTTAAACCATGAAGTCAAACAACCACAGAATTAACCAAAATGGACCGGTCGGGACTTGAACCCGAGGCCTCCTGCTTGCAAAGCAGGCGATCTACCGCTGATCTACCGGCCCATTCTTTGGCACTGATTTTCGCGAGGTTTATAATTCTATTGCAAGGTTTGACTTAAAGTCAGAGCACCAATCAGATCAGGCGATCAACAAGAAAACCGCGAGTCCACGCAGGGACACGTTATGTCATCAATACTTATGCTAACAAAAACATTGAAAACAATAGAATAGAAGTTGACTCATTCTAACTGGTCCTTGTTTTTATTTTTTGAGTTCTCAATATGAGAAAAATAGTTATGACTTAATCTGTCTTACCTAAAAAGTGGAAGAATACTATGAAACCCTGGATAAAGTTTTTTCAGAAGCCGCTAAAATTTATGACAAAAAAATATTGTCCAATTTTATAAACGTCAATATCAGATCTTTAGAAATGCAAACTCTTTTAAAGTATTCCAAAAGGGGAAAGAGTATTTTAGAGATCGGATGCGGAACAGGGGAAGAAGCCAGCAAATTTATTCTTAAAACTGGAAACGGGGTTACATGCCTTGAAATTTCCCGGGGTATGATAGATTTTGCTAGAAGTAAAATGGACAAGCTTGGAGTTCTTAACAAGTTCACCGCAGTAAACGGGGCAGCATGCGAAATTAAGTCTATTGGGCATTCCTTTGACGTGATCTACTCCTTCAATGGCGCATTGAACACCGAGCCCAGGATAAGAGAAGCTGCTGATGGAATATACGATACTTTGAAAGATAACGGCATATTGATCTTTTCCATCAGAAATAGAAAATGTTTGGGCGAAATTGTCCTATACTCTATATTGGGAAGAGATGAGAAGGTCAAGGATCGAATTGCGGAAGAAACCTACGTTGAGGTGGTCGGAAACAGGGTTATGTCAAAATACTACTCTCCTGATGAAATTTTATCGATATTTGAAAAATTTAAATTAGTTGAAAAGAAGGGCCTTGCAATAACTCTCCCACCGTATTTGGCGGAAAAAGTTCCCTCAAATATCTTTAGACGCATACTGACATTCTTAGAAACATTTCTTTCGTCTATCCCGATCTTTTCATCTTTTGGTGACGAGGTAATGTATGTCTTTAAAAAACAGTGATTTTTATATGGAGGTTCAACTCCCAGATCCATATTTATCCGTTGAATTAGTTAATTACATTCAAGAAGGCGACGGATTTCACATTATAGTAACTGGAGAATGGAAGAGGAAGCTTGAAAACTGCGGTTATGCCACGGTTAATGGTCAGATATATTCAATAAGTGAAGAGAAAATTGATGTCTTGATACCGGCCTTTGAAAAAAAATATGGCACCAGTCATCTTGAAGTTCACAATATGCGTTCTGGAACTGCCTACAATCTTCGACGCACCGATCAAGCTAGAAAAACTAGATATGAGATATTAGAAGCTGAATTTGACCAGCTATCAGAGAATTATGAGAAATCTGTCAAGAGCAACCCTATTGAGGTATACATGAGAAAGATAACTTCCGATATCTTGTCCCAAATAGTTCATGATGGAATGAACATTCTTGAAATCGGTTGTGGTACGTTAATAGAGGCCTCGGCGATCAGATCTAATGTTTACCTTACCTGTGCCGAGATATCAAACGAAATGATCAGCAGAGCGCAGGAGAAATCTAAGCAACTAAAGCAGGTTGAACTGGAAACTCTGAAGGTATCAAGGGGCTATTTTAAAACAGAAAAAAAATATGATGTCATTTTCACTACTTTCGGTTATCTAGATCTTGAAGTAACTGAAACAATTGAGGCTACCTTAAAGGAGAACCTGAAAATGGATGGAATATTTATCGGAGCTTACTGGAACCGGTTTGGACTGATGGATATTCTTGTGTCTACATTGCTGGGCAGATACAAATATGTAAAACAGAAGATTGCTGGAATGGTTTTGCCGGATCTTTCAAGATTTACTACTGCAACAACACCGAAGGGGCCGTTTGCGTTTTCCAACATGGAAGGTTTCTCGGAAATTAAGCGTCTTGGCCTTTGTACAATTATTCCGCCATATAACTTCAATAAAGTTGCGAAAAGACTCGTTAACAAGCGATTGCTGTTTGCAATTGATAAGTTAGTGTCATCTTTGCCCATAATCAAGAATTTTGGCGACTATGTCATTGTGGTGCTTAAGAGGGAAGATGTCTCATAACTCAGTAGAGAGCATCAGCATCATTATACCCTCTCATAATCGTTACTCAAAACTCAATGCACTGCTGAAAAGTATAGAGGAAAACAGCGTTGATCAGCTGAAGGAAATCATAATAATAGACGACTCCGACTCTATTAGTGACATAACCCCGTGTCAAAACTTAAAAATTATTCACGTAAAAATTTCATTCAGGATATTCATTTCACAGGCAAAGAATATAGGGGCCAAGTTAGCTACGTCCGATTATCTGTTCTACATAGATGATGATAACATTGTTGGTGAAAATACATTTCTGCCCGTTATGGAAGTCTTCTCTTCGCAGGATAACGTCGGAGCCGTTATGCCTTCAGTAATGTATTTTTTAGAACCTGAATTAGTTTGGGTATATGCAACGCCATTCAAAAAGGGGAAATGGGGACATGAGCTTATCGGGAGAAACCATCCAAGAAATATTGAGCTCGAAAATAAGTTATACGATGTCGACGCTCTTCCAAACTCATGCATGATAGCTAAAAAAGCTTTGATGCAGGTAAATTACTTTAACTCTGACCTGCAGATAAACAGTTCTGGAGACCTCGCGCTAAAGTTAAAGTCGGCTGGTTTTAGGGTGCTTGCCACATCATACGCTAAAATTTATCACGATGTGCCTTTACCTGGAAAATTTGGGTACTGGTCAGTGCATGGTCGCAATGATCCAAACCGCGTAAAGCTAGAGATTACAAACTGGTTCACGTATATGAGGGAAGTCCATTCAAATGACTCATTTTTTATTTGGAAGGCACTGTTCCATTCGCTTAGGTTCATTCTTCCAAATCTACTTACCTACCTCATGCTGGGAGGACAAAACAGGAAAAAGCTGATGGAAAATCTCTTACTTGGAGTGCTTGTTTCAGTCAGGCAACCTAAATTTAAGAAATAGGTTGTTTTTCAACTTCCAAAATCTGGCTGTAGTTACGTCAAAGAAGCTCAGGAAAGTCAATTTGTGGAGCATTTTACCAATTCTATTGTCGAACAAACCGGTTCCAAATATCGCCTCTAGACTCATTCTCTTATCCAGGTATGTTTCTGGAGGGCCATAATATATTTTATGTACCCCTAATTTTGTCTTAACTTCTCTTATTTCTTTTGTTTCCCTCATTTTCGAAAGGGGTGAATAAGGGACTGAAATGATTACTGTTGCCCCTTTTCTCCCGACCCTGAGTATTTCATCATACACCAAGGCTGGATTGTTGATATGATGCATAACTCTCACCATTACTATCAGATCAAACAGACCGCTTTCAAAGGGGAGGTTGAAAAAATTACAACGCTTCAACTGTGTTCTGATCAATCGTTTTTTAGCCTCTTCCAGGTTCCTGCTTGAGAAATCAACCATATAAGTCTCTTCGCTTATCCTCTCCAGGACAGAGGTGATTCTCCCAAATCCACCGCCCAGCTCGAGCGTCTTCTTTGGGTTTCCGGCGAGTTTCATAATGAGTCTTCTTTCCGCTAAATCCAGTATTTCTCTATTTTTCCACTCACCGAGGTAATCATAGTTTTCGTAATCAGGAGGATCCACAAAACAAAAACGCAATTTAATCTAATTAACGTTTACTCATAATTGAAGCCTGATTTATGTATGCGAGCAAAAACAAAACTGTGCTGACGATTGCTTTGAGTAAAGTGGTCAAGGCAAGTAACTTGGAATATGTAAAACTGGAAATAGGACTTAAAGTGCTGTATCAAGCCTGTTGTGTTCATCAACTAAACCACCTTGAATTAAAGAAAAGAAGTTAATGCCTAAATGCATTATGTTGGTATTGATATTAGTTAAGATCGGCGGCAGTGTGATTACTGACAAGAATGTGTACAGGAGATTCAGGAAAGACTCTTGCAAAAAAATCATTCAGACACTTTCCATCCTGGATAAAGATCTCATAGTGACTCACGGGGCAGGTTCATTCGGTCACATTATTGCCAAGAAAAGCGGTTTCCCGAAGAGGTTCAAAAAAGAGGACGTGTATGCTTTCTCAACTATTCGCAAAGACGTTCTTGATCTCAATACCAGGGTCGCTGGAATTATGCTTGAAGAAGGATTATCGCCCATCAGCATACCCACGCAGTCCATATACCGAACCAGGTCTCCCGACCTGTCTGATTTCAAAAAATACTTGTCTCTGGGTTTCACTCCACTGGGCATGGGTGATGTCATTCTGCGCGCCGGATTCATAAGAATCATATCTGCCGATGATCTTTTGGTGGCTCTCAGTTCAGTATTCAAACCGGATCTGGTAATATTCATGACCGATGTTGACGGGATTTACGATAATGATCCAAAGACAGTCAGTGATGCTAAGCTGCTCAAATCCATTGACAGGAACATTGCGTTTAGCCAGGTCATGAACGACGTGACTGGCGGCATGAAGTCAAAGTACGAGAAAATATTGAAGATAAGAAAGCATGCAGGAAAGGTTGTTGTTGTCAACGGTAACAAACCTGAAAGGCTTAATGCAATAGGGAAGAAAGATTTCATCGGCACGGTGATTTAATTGGACGAAAAGATAGAGGCTCGCAAGACTGAACATATAAAGATAGCCGAGGAGGAGAAGGTAACCTCCGAGAGAAACTACTGGGATGACATACGCCTGATACACCAGGCTATACCTGACTTCGATTATGACTTAATTTCCACTGAAGCTGGGTTTCTTGGTAAGAAGTTCTCCTATCCCATGGTCATTTCATCAATGACTGGGGGAACAAGCAGGGCAAAGACAATAAACCGGAACCTTGCAAAGGCGGCTGAGAAGTTTAATATTCCGATGGGGGTAGGAAGCATGCGTGCATGCATCCAGGACCACGGCCTCTCGGAGACTTATTCCGTGATCAATGAATTTAAGGTACCCGTCAGACTTGCTAACATAGGTGCACCACAACTTGTCAAGCAGGGAAAAGGAGCTTTCACTGATGCTGATATCGAGTATGCGTTCAAGCTGATAGATGCAAGCTTCCTTATTGTTCATTTCAACTTTCTCCAGGAAATGGTTCAACCCGAAGGAGATCACAATGCAAAGGGCATTTTGAAAAGGCTTTCTGAAGTTGCAGGAAGTTATCCTGTTATTGCAAAGGAAACAGGAAACGGTTTTTCCAGGGAAGCATGCCTGCTGCTCAAGGACGCAGGCGTCAGGGCTATAGATGTTGGAGGACTGGGAGGCACATCCTTCGCTGCGATTGAATATTACAGGGCTAAAAATGCAGGCGATAGTGAAAAGATGACATCAGGGGAAACTTTCTGGAACTGGGGTGTCCCATCGCCAGCCTCAATAGAATATTGTCATGACATCCTGCCGACAATAGGAAGTGGTGGACTCAGGAATGGGCAGGATCTTGCCAAGGCATTAAGTATTGGAGCAGGGATGGGAGGATTCGCAAGATCACTTCTGAAAGGTGCAGACGATTCATACGAACAGATTGAGGCCGTCATTTACCAGATTATCCGGGATCTTAAGATAACAATGTTCCTCACAGGATCTTCTAAGATTGAACATCTGAGAAAAGCGAAAAGGATTATTTTCGATCCGTTGAAAACATGGATGGGAGCTTACGATGCCGGAAGACTATGAACCGCCACCAGAAATCGAAACGACAATGAAATGCCCCGTTTGTGGCAAAAACCTATTCCTAATCTACTTTACGACTACAATACCATATGAAGGAAGGATAGTCATAAACACGTATGTCTGTCACAACTGCATGTACAAGAACCCGCAGGTATATTCAGAGGGACAGGAAAAAAAGGAGAAAATAACGCTCAAGATCACTGAGCCCGATGACCTCGGCGTGCTTGTATACAGATCTCCGAAAGCATCTATAATAATACCAGAGCTTGACGCGGAGATTCTTCCAGGGGATGATTCCAGAGGCGATCTGACCACAGTCGAAGGAATCCTTCTAACTATATATGACCGCCTTGACCTATTTATGGGAGACCCGGAAAACGAATCTAAAATCAACGTTATCCGAAACAGGTTGTCGAACGTAAGGGAAAGTGCAATTGGGCTCACTATAGTGATAGAGGATGAAAGCGGGCTGAGCAGGATTAACAGCCCGAAGTCAGTTTCGGAATTTTTCTGAATCCCTGCCTGAAATAGGGTTTTGATAAGTCCCGATACTGAGTGAAATTCTTATTTTTTTCTAAGACCTATAACTCCAACTATGATCACAAGAATATATTCAATGAAAAGGAGTGGATAAAGTCCCGGGATGTAGTTCTGGAACCCGTCATAGCGGGAGAAACTGAACAGATAACCTGCGAACTGGGATGCAGAAAGCCCAACATTCAGGGATGAATACGTGGCTATATCTGCTACGAGGAATATTGCGACAACAGCGGAACCGATAACTCCTATCTTTCCGAAGAATGTGTTATGCTTTACTGCTATCAGAACCCCCCCGATAAGCGAGATCAGCGCAATAACGAGCATTCCATACCAGTGATAAAAATACTTTGGAACGGTCTGGAAATCAGTCTGCAGGTTATTATCTGTAAGAAGAATGGCAACCGCAGTTATGAATGCGACCACCAGGAGCAAGCCCTGCGTAACGAAGTAACTATCTCTCTGTTTTTTAACTGCCATTAGATAATGATCCATATTATTGCGTATAAACTTTGCCTCAGTTTTCTGTGTGAGATCATCTGCTAAAAAGCGATTACGACGAATTCATCCATTTTCTATTTCGCACTTGAAATAGCCCCTTCCAGCCTTCTGATCTCATCTATGCTGAGTCTCCAGCCAACAGATCCGACATTTTCTGAGACATGTTCCGGGTTTGATGCCCTAGGTATTGGAAAGACATTTTCGTTTTTTGAATAGAACCAGTTCAGGGCGATCTGCGACAATGACTTCCCGCCATGATTCCTGGAAATATCAGCGATAGCAGCACTCAGTGATGCGTTCTCTGATCCAAGCTTTCCGTGACCCAGGGGATAATAAGCAAGAACCGCTATTTTTCTATCCCGGCAGTGGGGAAGAATATCCTTTTCGATTTTTCCGTCAACGAGGCTGTATGGCATCTGCGTGGAAGCAAGATCGTTCGTCTTCAATGCCTCTTCCGCATCCATCATCTGTTTGAGTGAAAAATTGCTTATACCTATATACCTGATTTTTCCTTCCTTTACGAGATACTCCATGGCTCTCATGGTCTCGGAAATCTTGACACGTTTGTTGGGAAAATGAATCTGGTAAAGATCTATATAACCTGTCTGGAGATTCTTCAGGCTCCTGTTGCAGGACTTGATGACAGAATCATAATCAAGGTTTGACCTCCACACCTTGGTTGCTATGAATATTTCGTCCCTCCTTCTGCCGGATATTGCCTTTGCAACCAGGGGCTCTGTGCCATAAATCTCGGCTGTATCTATGAATTTTACATCCTCATCAAAGCCTGTATTAATCGCCTTGAGATGCATCTCGCTTCTTGGTTTCATCTTCAGTAGCTTCGCTGCCGCTATCCAACCTGGATCGTAATAAGTGCCCATTCCGAATAGGGGGAGCTTATAACCAGTCTTTCCGAATTCCCTGTATTCCATTCTTACATCTCTCTAATTTTGCAGTGACAAGTGCTATCTCTTCCAGTCACTTGAAGGTTTTGTAGACATGGCCAGATTCCATATGAGGACATTCTTTCCCCGTCCGTACTTGTAGGATCCCAACAGGCTCAACGTCTCGAGCAAGAGAAGGGGAAAAATGTAAGCTCCGAGATCGCTTCTCTTCCTTATTGCGGCATATATATTTCTGAAAAAAAGGAGCGGATCCGAAAGCAGCAGGAAATCCATTATCTGTGGCTGGAATCCCATAGACCACATCTGTCTGTGTCCGTAGATGATTCTGCTCCTCTGGGTAATGTAATCTCTCGCGTTGTCAGGAGTCAGGTTGTTGATCTTCACATTATCTGCGTACACTACCTTCATGCCACGAGATGCAGCCAACATGCAGATATATTCCTCATCATTAACGACATCAGGCATTCTTGATACAAGTTCCCGGCGGAACGCAATCATCTCTCCTCCATGCGGTATTCCGCCTTCCATTGCAATATGCCTGAGTGTGGCGTTTCTTATCTGCCATAATAGTGCTCCAGTCCTTGACGCAAGTCCGAACCTCTCAATCGGGACGACATCAGGGAACACAACCCCGACTTCGCTGGAGAAGCATCGCTCAATTTCGCTGATAGCAGATGGATCGAAGTGAATGTCCGAGGAAATAAGATAGAGAAGATCGCCGTGCATTAAATCAAGGCAGGAATTTATCGCTGCTATTTTCCCTATCCGCTCTTTCTCCCTGATCTTTATCAATCTTGCATCAGTTAATTCCTCCAGAAACGAATAATCATTACTGTTCTGGGATCCATATGCAACCGCTATCCTTTCGAATGGTGATGAAAGCAATGGATCAATCAACTGCTTAAGGCCTTGAGGATCATTATATGAAACAACTATGGCTTCTTTAATCAAGATTCTCACTTCCTGCTCTCCTTCTCTCCATAAGTCTTCTGTATTTCTCGGAATCCAGCACAAAATACCTTCTGGAAACAAGAGTTCTGAACGACTCTGAGCCTCGTCCGGAAGCGATCAGGCGGTGGTTTACTATAAGTCCCTTGACAATCATCAATGGGGCCAGGAAGAGGAAAAGGAAACCGGAGATCGCATGCCTTGGCTCCCACCTTCTGGTACGTTTCCCTGATCGTGCGCGGTCGTTTCTCTCGCCCATTCTGGATAGAAGATCCTCGTAGTAGCCCCTGCCATAAACAGGGATGACATGAGTCGCATCTTCCAAAACAAGTGGATCACTTATGTCGGAATAGTAATCAGATGCGTAAGAGGCAGACATGCAAAGGGAAAGGCAGATATCATGCATGCCAAGTATCCTCCTTCTTATAAAAGCGCGGAAAATGACTTCCCAGAGCCTACCGTCATTGGCAATCAGGAAAATATCAACGTCATCCTGTTCCTTTGGTTCATATGAGACAGAGCCGCTGATACCCGCAAATGCAAGTCCCGATTCACCGAGCGTTGAGAGGTAACTGACGGCATATTGCATTTTTTTCCTCTTTACCTCACTGTGGAGTGCAATTTTCTCTTGATCAGGAAAAACACTGACGGTCTCCATTTTGCAATAATATCAAAATAAAGGTAATATCCTTTCGGTTTTAGTTGCACTTGGTTATTGGAATCACGCAAGATTCTTTAAAATTGGTTAGAGCATCTATGCAGATCAGCATTAGAAAGGATTCCCAACAAGACGGATAAACATTAATTGAAAAATGAAATACGCCCAGATGCCTTTTTCGAGAGAAGAGAAACTGGTAATCTCCGTGGCAATACAACTGGTAGGAGGCATTTACCTCGTTTTTTATGACCACAGGCTTTACACTTTTGGCATCCTTCATTATTATGCTCTCCTGGGATATCTTTTACTCGATGTTGTATTCCTCATCATGCTTCTCCTGTCTTACAGTGCGAAAATAAGGCACATCATTGGCTTCTTCTCTGCACTTGGGGCAATTGCAATGGTTCTTGATGCATTTCTGGGCCTTCCCGCATCTAAATACAGTACTACACCGATTTATGGCATCCAGTACCTTTTCGGTTTCGGGTTACCAGGAACTGGAAGCCTATTCGGAACGTCGCTGGCCTTTTCAATTCTGTTGCTGGGAAGCGCAGCCACGGCATTTCTGGCCACAAAATCCTCCTGAAATGCTGAATAACGAAGTTTTAAATTTAATGAAATTTTATTCCGTAGACTATAAAGATGAAGCTGACTTACTTTGTAACTATCGACGAACCCCACCTGCACCTGCTTAAAGTTGAGATGGCAATCTCCGAAATAACGGACAACGAGATAATACTTACAATGCCTGCCTGGACTCCGGGAAGTTACCTTATACGTGACTTCGCCAGAAATGTCAGGAGCCTCAGTGCACATTCCTCGGATGGCAGGATCCTGGAGGCAAGGAAGAAGGACAAAAGCAGCTGGAAAATATCTACTGCAGGGAGTACAGAACTGCGGATATCATATCAGGTATTTTGTGAAGAACTTTCTATACGATCAACCCATCTGGATGCCAGCCATGCATTCATACTCGGTACAAGCGCATTCATGTACATGGAGGGATACAAAGATCAGGCACTCGAGATATCCTTCAATATACCTGGGGAGTGGCGCATTTCAACCTCGCTGGAGAAGACAATTGATAACGTGTACCGTGCAATCAATTATGACGTCCTCGTAGATTCTCCTGTTGAAATAGGCAGGCATTTGAGCGGCACTTTTGCCGTGGATGGAAAGGAACATGAGGTTGCCCTGTACGGGCAGTTTAACGGCGACTTCCAGAAACTCCTCAACGACATGCAGAAAATCGTCGAGGCTACACTTAGGATATTTGAGCATGCACCCTATAAACGCTATGTGTTCATACTGCAATCCTACCAGGGAAACCAGATGGGAGGCCTTGAGCACTCAGCATCATGTGCTGTCTCAATGGATCCTTCCATGATCTTTGACGAAGATTATTACAAGCGTCTGATGTCCGTGATAGCACATGAATATTTCCACACCTGGAATGTCAAACGTATCAGGCCTGTTGAACTCGGTCCGTTCAACTACAGGGAGGAGAATTACACCACTCTTCTGTGGTTTTCAGAGGGAGTTACGGACTACTTTGCTGATCTGATAATTCTGAGGGCAAAGCTCATAGACCAATCGAAATATCTCGAATTCCTGGGTGAGTCGATCAAGTTGATTGAGTTCACGCCAGGTTCACTAGAGACATCGCTTGCAGATTCTTCATTTGATACATGGATAAGACTGTACAAGCCATCTCCCGACGACGTCAACAGCTACATTTCTTATTATCTGAAGGGTAAGCTGGTTGGCCTCCTGATGAGCAAGAAAATAGCTGCCCTGACATCAGGCAGCAAATCTCTTGATCACCTTCTCCTCCTGCTTTACGAGAAGTTCAGGAAGGACGGGAAGGGCTTCACGGACAAGGACCTGCTTGCCGCTCTAAAGGATATTTCAGGACAGGACTTCAATGAATTCTTCAACAGGTTTGTCAGGGGAACGGAGAAGATAGATTTTGACTCTGAGCTTGCCGAAATGGGATTGAAGATCGATCGGACGCATTCCGCCGAATCCAGGGCTTTCCTCACATGGTCAGGAATGATCTTAAAACGGGATGGCGCAGCTTTCACTGTTGCAGCCGTCATCAAAGGCAAGCCTGCTTACCGTGCAGGTATAAACAGCGGGGACGAGCTAGTGGCAATTAACGGTGCAAGGTTCAGGGACGATAATACTTCTGCTATACTGAAAGGTGCAAAACTTATGCTTGACTCATTCAGGTCGAAATCCGGAGAGAAAGTCACTATAACCGTATTCAGGAGAAACATTCTTATGAACATTACGAGCGATGCTGAACCTTTGCCGTTCGATACTTATAAGATAACAGAAATCCCGGAGCAGGGCGATAAAAAGAAAATAATGGACAGGGTATTGCTTTCCACAGTCACATTATAACAAGGGCCTTGATGCCTGAGACCTTCCTTATTTCCGGTACTATTTCTGGTGGTATGGGCTTTTCAGTAACTATAGTTGCTCTTGGTTCTTCACTCAGTTCAGGATCGTCAGCGATCACCTGCCGCACGCTGATATTCATGCGCGCAATTATCGCGAGTGTGCCCGCGATTATACCTGGCTGGTCAGGCGATTCAGGTATGATCTGCAGCACACCCATTCCGAGCCTGGAACTTGAAGCACCAAGATTCGCGGTGGGAGTCAGCGAAGAATAAAAGTCCAGGAGTTCGGGGTCGTTTGCAATCCGCTTAACGGTTTCGATGACGACCCTGCGATCTATATTCATTGTTCTACCTATCTGCGATGGCGAAAGCATAATTTGTCCACAGAACACTGAATACTCATTGTCAAGATTCTTCCTGACACTGAGACCTAGCGCCAGCATGAGCTGTGCAACCCTCGCCTGCGACGGTAATTTTTCAAAACGGGACTTCAGTTTTGTCCACATGCGGATCAATCAACTTGGCGGATCACTGATGCCATCTTCAGTTACCTGGATCACAACCTCTCCTTCAGGCAGGCTCGGCGAGTCTATCAGCCTGGCGATACGTCTGCCAGCCTTCGACTTCCTAAGGTATATCCTGAAAGTAGCCGTGTGCCCGACTATATTTCCGCCTATAGGAGCAGTCGGATCACCGAAGAACACATCCGGACGCGCAGAAACCTGGTTAGTAACAGCAATGACTGCGTTATTAAGAAGCCCGAACTTTAGCAGGTCATGCATGTGCCTGTTAAGCATCTGCTGCCTGCCTGCAAGGGATCCACGCCCCATGAATTCAGCCCTGAAGTGTGATGTAAGCGAGTCAACAATCAGCAGCTTTATGTTCCTTCCCTTGGCCTCTTCGATCGCTTTCTCAACCAGGAGTATCTGGTGATGAGAATTATATGCCCTAGCTACCTGTATTCTTCTCAATGTCTCATCGGGATCAAGACCCTTTGCTTTTGCCATCTGTATAATTCGCTCAGGCCTGAACGTGTTCTCCGTATCTATCATGAGAACGTCGCTGTTGAAGCCTCCCATTTCTTCCGGCATAGTCGCGTTAACTGCAAGCTGCTGCATTATCTGGGTCTTGCCAGAACCGAACTCTCCGAAGAACTCAGTTATAGACTGGGTTTCAAGGCCGCCGCCTATGAGATCGTCGAGGTTCTTGGATCCGGAGGTCAGCTTCTTTACGAGCTGCCGCCTCTTCATTATCTCTTCACCGCTCTCGAAGTTGCCCACGTCGGCAAACTTCCTGGCGGAGGCAATGATCTTGACCGCGGCACCTTCTCCTATTCCTGCCAGTTCTGAAAGGTCTTTCGGGGACGCAACCGCCAGCGACAGTATGTCATCGTAACCATTTTCCCTTAATTTTTCAGCTGTGGCTTCCCCAACTCCGGGAAGATCCTCAACTTCAATTTTTTTCTCTTCCTTTACCGTCTTTTCCTCTTTTGCCATTACTGCATTCCTCCCTTGATACCAAGAGAGCGATCCGTTCTCTCTATAGAACCTTCTCTATCTGACAACTCAAACATCGCCCTGATTGCATCGACATTCTCCGGAACAACGTCGCTTTCCTGGTGGACGGCCTGGATGAAGTTCAGCCTACTCCCGCTGACCTTAATACTCTCCTTCCACACTGCAATTTCAAAGAGATCTCCCCGTGGCCTGCCAAGCTCGCGTGCATAGTCCATGATCTGAGCGGTTGAGCTCTTTCCATCTTTTCCGGAAGTTACAAAGATCCTCCTCTTCTCGGAGAATATGTCGATTACCTTACTGGAATTGGTTTCTTTCTGCAGGTCTACATTCAAGACATGAACGTGCATGAGTGTTGTCGGTACCTTTACTGCAACCGTGTCCACGGGGATCTTTCCTATTACTGTCTGGAGATCCGGGCCATGATGTGACGGGAATGAAAGGCTTGGCTCTACAGCGTTTATAGGTCCTTTCTTGCTGTCGTTCTGGTCTGTTGCTCTCCTGACAAGTGTTGCATAAATTTTGCTTACTCCTATCGAATCCCTTAGAGACGACATAGTCCTGGCCAGTCCAGTTGTGTTACAGGAGACAACACGAACATAATCCTTGCCCCGCGCCGAATCGTAGTTGGCATATGCGTTGAAGCTGGCTTGCGCAATATCTGCTTCCTCTCCGCCCTGAAAGACAGCTTTGACCCCTTTCTTTTTGTAAGTAGCAAGATTTTTCTCGCCAACTCCCTCAGGAGTTGCATCAACCACTACTTCGGCTTCCTCGATCATGCTCTCGACTGTGCCTTCAACCTTTACTCCCTTATCCTCAAATTCCTTCATGCTTTTCTGGTCAGGAACAAAGATCCTGTATTTAGTGGAGGCAAGCTTTGCTATATAGTCGGGAGAGGCTTTTGCAATTCCCACCACCAACATGTCGTCCTGCAGCGTTATCGCATCAGCCACCCTCCTTCCAATAGTTCCGAAACCGTTAACCGCGACTCTGATCATCGTGTGACGATCTCAATCATAAATATAGAAGGATCGAATCTTCTGCTTATTCCTTTTACATTCCTGCTCTAAGCATAAAGGATATGTTGAAGATGTCTTTTATTGGATTTCGAAGCATCCTGCACCATAGATGTGGCCTGAACGAGGAGAAAGAATGTATAATCATTTATTGGGATAGCCAGAAGTAGAATTTGCTTGCAACATGGATGCCAAGTTTCATATGTAGCAGCCGATTTCCAGCCGCTTGCGAATTATTGCATTTATTCTAATAATGCTACTAACTGCACTTGTACCAGTCCACGCATATGGGCAGCTTGGCGCAACAGTGCAGGAAACAGGAACATATTATTTTTCGAACAACCCTTCAGGGACATTTCCTTCAAATTCCTCGCTTTTTCATTTTTCCGTCATTGGGAACAGCAGTACCCTGACTGCCGAAACAGGAAAGGGAACAAATGGAACCGGGCTTCTGCTGTCGACCTGTAACGGCAATGGCGCATCATATCTCGCCATCGAGGTTAATGGAACCTATCGTAACTTCTCCTTATCGATATCATTTTCGTGGAATGATACAAGAAACTTTGGTTTTACCGAAGATTATATTGCATTGATGTCAGGAGCCAACACTATGCTAAATCTCTCATTCGGCCCGGATGACGGCTACGGACTGTTTGAGTATAGAAATTCCTCATCCAAGCATGTGTCTGGTGAACCATCACAAAACACATTATGCAACCTTTCAATATCATACGCGTCCGGTTCTGGATCAACATATTTCTCATTTCTTGCAAACGGGCAAAATTCCAGTATTCCGCTAATGTATCCTGCCGCATGCATAGTTAACGAGACCCCCAAACTCATTCTGGGCGGAAGCATATCATCATTTACGCTCTATTCAATCAGCATCGGCAACTCTTCAAGGTACAATCAATTTCAACCAAGTCACACTGCGATAACGCCTTCGAAATCAATTATTGAAAAGGATCCGTTTGGCCCTTTATATTACAACTATACATGGTTCGACTCTTCCCTGAACACAATCATTGGAATAACCGCTTCAAACTTGATAGCTGCCTACAACATTGAAAACTCAACAAGTTATAATCTCTATTCTGGCAAAACCTTGAACGGGAACTTAAGCATAATCGTCGGTGATTCTAGTTCAAGCATAATTTATGTCGCATCCAACCTGACATCAAGCATCTTCTTTACAGTTTCGAAGAGCAACTTATCTGTAAGCGTAGTAACGCTTGAAAGTACACTGGAAGGATTCGAGGGCATAATCGGCAGCAATGGCACATATGTTCTTCTTGGAAACAGTGGGGAGGTTGCCTATATTGAAAACTGGGTATTGAAATCCAGTTTTACCATATCACCCCTTCTGCATGCTTTTCTGCTGAACGCAAGCATAGAGAGCCTGAATGTCACGGCAGATTGGCTCTTGAATAATACAATCTATACCACCCTGATCCACGTCCAGAATTCATCTTTTGTGATAGTTTCAAAAAGCATCCTGAACAGTATACCATCGTCATATACGCCGGTTAAGACTTTCAGTGACTCCGGCAACATTTCCTCGATCCTTTCTTACGGTGGCAATACAACTGCATCATATCTATCTCCTGCCGGATATTTTGGACTAGACGTCGCAATTTCACAGGGGATGGTGGCAGGAGGCATTTCACAGCATTCCTTCTCCCTCTATACTGGAGGAAACATGTTCCTGGCATCCGGGCAGATCATATATTCGTTTCAGGCAGTAAATGCAAGCGGATATGTCCCGATAGCTTTCTCATCATTCGGTATACTCCTCCTTTCACCTTCATCCATGATAATTTACTATAATGGTTCTCATCTCTTACTAACGGGAAAAGCCCCTACAGCAGTTATTAACAGTACCTATGTGTTAAGAAAGCAGGTGAACCTTGACTTCTATATACAATCTACAAGTCAGTTTACTGCATTACTTGCATTCGGCAACCTGACACTGAATTCAGAAACTTCATATTTCAAATTTAACAGCACTGAAATATCTGACGGGTCCTATTCTGCACTGCTTAACATAAGCAATATGCAGGGATATAAGACATCTTATGCCTCAACCATTGTGGTGGACAACGGCAATCCTGACCTTACACTGAGCATCGCGAACAATTCCTTTGTGCCACAGAATTTTGACCTGGGTCTAAACTTCACTTTCTGGTCACAGATAAAGAATCTCAGCATTGCTTATGCTGGCAGTAACATAAGCATGATTCCTGAAAACCAGACAGTTCATGTTGCATTCGGCAACCTTACAGGCTCCCAGACAATCCAGCTTGATCTGGTTGATGAATTCGGAATAGGTCATATTTATCAGATCGATGTGACCGTAATTTCGAACGATACCTCCGGTTTCGAGATCAACCTTCAGAATGGAACATTCCTGGATTCAACGCATTATCTGCTGGCTTGGTCGTCAGTCCCATACACAGAAGAATATTTGATAGAAGTCAGGGGAATGGGCATCTGGGAAAATATCAGCGGGAATTCGACCTCAACAAATATTAGCCTCGTTAATGGAAATCTCACAGTTTCCATTTCAGCGATTCAACTTGACGGCAGATCACTATTTCTCGCAGAACGCTCAATATTTGTTGTAGCATACAGCCCCGAGCTTTTACTCTCAGGAAATTCATCAGGCTACTATTCTTTCTATGGAAATTCCTCAAACAATACTTTCATTTTAAATGCCCAGACAAATTCGAGTGCATTCATTTCGTTGGACGTAATTTCTGCGAACGGTACCGTTTTATTCACAGCAGCAGGGCATAATTACGTTACATTCAACGAAGACAACGAAACCTTCATATTCGCCGCGAACGGTCTTTACAAGATACGTCTGGTTGCTACGGGTCCAAGCGGCCTTTCAAGTCAAGCCACTCTCACTCTTAGCATAAACAACAGTGATCCACTTCCGATTTACGCGACAGGTTCACACATATTCACCAACTCGTCCCTCATGCAGGTAGGTAAGGATCAGCTTCCCGGCGTCAACTACCTCTATACAGTTTATTTCAGTGGAACCGAGGTAGAACAATCTAGAGGTGGATTATTCACGCTACTTAACGGTACTGGAAACTATTCGCTTGTCGTGTACGAGCTAAACGAATGGTCGGATCATACTACGGTTGTGGTCCCGGTAACATATGAGACTGCATCCCCCGAGGTAAATATATCACAGCAAGGAAGAAATAGCCAGCACATCCGATACAGCATAGAGGATGCTGCCCCTTTGAAAACCATTTTGCTGCACTACCTGAATCACACGATCGCCCTGAACGCTTCCCATATGAGCGGAAACCTGAATATGGATATGCAGGAGAATACAATCATAAACGTCTCTCTGTATGCTCTTGATGCCTGCGGAAATTATGCTACAGCTGAAACAGTGTTCATAACAACAGATTTCGTGAACATTACGTCATCAAGCCTCGACGCTTTCTCGATATTCGGGATTGGCATCTTCCGCGTGGGTCTTTCCGGACAGAATATCGCTAATGCTTCGGTCACTATCAAGGCAACTGGAGATTCGTCTAACAGTTCTCTTTTTATTGAATATTTTATGCCATTTGGCTATTCTACGGTCACCGCTGTTGTGAGCTATAACGGTCACCAGTTCACGCTCACAAAGAGGGTGTATTCAATAGGCTGGTATCCACTTATCGCAGCGGTGGGAATATTTCTGATAGTTCTTGCATTGCGAATGGCAGGGCAGTCCAGTGATCCTGAAAAAATACAAGAACTTGTCTTCGGCTACGCCAATCATTCCATGAAAGAAATTAAAAAACAATCTGTAAGATGGAGAGTCCGGAAGAAGGCACTTTACGCGACAATCGAGGCCATGTCCAAGAAGGGACTAATTAAAGTGGAAGAGGATCCTGATGGCGAATCATATTTAATGCTTCAGGAAAAAACCTGATTTGATTACCTTTATCTATTATTCAGCTATCTTGCAGAATGCGTTCTAACCAGACTGGCCACATAGGCAGCCTTGAGATAAAAAACAGGATTGCCATGGCTCCAATGATCTCAAATCTTGCAAATCCTGACGGAACAACAAACGAAACACACTTGAGTTATCTGGAAGAGAGGGCAAAGGGCGGAGCAGGGCTCATCATAACAGAGTACACATACATTAATGATCTGAACTCAAGGGGTTCCAGGAATGAACTTGGCGCGTTCAGCTCCACACAGATTCCGAAGCTCCGGAGGATACCGGAAAGTTTACACAAGTACGGGGCAAAGACATTCATGCAGATAGTTCATGCCGGCGGTAAGGCACTTCAGGATGAAAACAGGAAAAAACCTATGGCACCTTCCCCTGTTGATTATTTGGGGAGGACCCCTTCTGAAATGTCAGGGGGCGACATAGAGGAAGTTGTGAAGGATTTTGAGAAAGCTGCCTTGATTGCATATAATTCCAGGTTTGACGGAATAGAGATACATGGCGCCCATGGTTATCTCATCCATGAGTTCATATCACCTAACCTGAACATCAGGCAGGACAGATATGGCGGATCCTTTGAAAAGCGGCTAGTTGTTCCGCAGATGATCATTGACGCAGTGAAGGAAGTAAAGGATATTCCCGTCGGGATCAGGCTCAGCCTTTATGAAGACGATCCTAACGGCTTCGATCCCTCATATGGACTCAAGGTCGCCGAATCCCTTCGCGGGATAGATTACGTTCATTTCTCGGCGGGTAATTTCAACCCTCCAGGTTCTTCTGCTTCTTTCTATACACAGGAAGCACACGTTTTCTCTAAACTCCCAAGGAAACCGAAGATCACTTCGATGATAGTCGGATCACTTGTCAATGCGCAGTCAATTGAAAAAGCCCTTGAAGTCTGCGACTTTGTATCCGTGGGCAGAGGAATGCTTGCCGATCCGTCTTTTGCCCTTAAAGTAATGAAGTCTCCTTCCCTGCTGCGTCCATGCATAAGGTGTAATCAGGGCTGCAGGGATCTATCATACGGAGAAGTAAGATGCACCGTGAATCCATCGGTTGGCTACGAATACAGGAGAACCGAGAGATATACTGGGGAAATTGCAATCATCGGGGCAGGAATTCAGGGACTAGAGGCGGCACTGTTCGCAGCCAAATCCGGCCTCACTGTAACACTTTATGAGTCCAGTGAAGCAATAGGAGGGCAGCTGAATAAGATTACTGATGAATACAAAAAGAAGGCAATCAATCCACTGCTTTCATACTACAGCAATGCCCTGGAAAAAATTGGCGTCGATCTTATACTGAACTCAAAGTATACCGGAACTGGAATATATTGTCTTCCTCCTGTGACATACCCGGACATTCCTGAAGATGCAGATCTTGTGGAGAGCAACATATATGCGCACCATGATACTTTTCTCTTCCTGGCAGGGACCAGGAAACTGAAGGTTGGTACAAGAAGCCTGACCAGCCTTGACAGGGCAAGGAAAAGCGCATACATGCAGATTGCCGCATCCAGGGGGATAGAATTTGTGGAGTCTGCTGATTTCTCGTTTTCACTGATTGTGAAGGATCAGTACGATATACTGCAGGCAATGAATGCTGGCAGGACCAAAGTTTCCATGTATATTGCTGAGAACCGCTCAGATTTTCTCTGAACCTATACTCCAACAGCCAGTAAATGAAATAGCTTGAAGATAGCCGATCCTGGGTTGCACAAATATGCATTCAACGCAGAGCTTTAGCAGCAAATCCTATGCTGATAAGGTTTCCAGGAATGTTTATTATTTTATTGCCAATTACTGGTGTCGCAGAAGTGCATTATGATAAAGATTGAATCCGCAA
This sequence comes from Thermoplasmata archaeon, assembly GCA_021821635.1. Classification (GTDB taxonomy): domain Archaea; phylum Thermoplasmatota; class Thermoplasmata; order Thermoplasmatales; family Thermoplasmataceae; genus UBA582. The sequence goes on from JAKACH010000001.1 coordinate 34,163, forward strand.
CCAAGATATATACACACAACGCCCCTCCTGCGGTTGATTCTCTTGATCTCGAGATCCTGGATGGCCAGATTCTAGGCCTAGTTGGCCTGAATGGAGCCGGAAAAACGACCTCAATAAGGATGGCCTCTGGAATAATCCTGCCAACCTCAGGTCATGTAATGGTTGACGGTCATGACATCGTGAGCGACAAGGTGAAGGCAGCGGCACAGGTTGGATGGATACCGGAACTGCCCAACTTCGAGCCTAACGCAAAGCCAGTCGAACTGATGAGGTATTTTGCCGGATTCTATGGGATACCGGCTGAAGAGGCAAATAAGAGGATTACAGCACTTCTCACAAAAGTTGGCCTTGCCAACGACCTGAACAAGAAACTCAGGAACTATTCTCAAGGAATGAAGAAGCGCTTTGCAATAGCTGAATCAATAGTTGGTGACCCAAAGAACGTGCTTTTTGATGAGACCCTGAACGGTCTTGACCCAGAAGGCGTTGTTTTTGTCAGGAATCTCATGTTTGAAATGAAGAAAGAAGGAAAGGCAATCCTGCTTTCATCGCATATATTAAGCGAAGTTGAGGATGTTGCGGACAGAGTTGCGATAATCAACCATGGAAAGCTTATCAAGATACTTACCAGGAATGAACTACGGACTCTTGGAAAGACAATTGTCAAAATTTCAGTGGACAACTATGACGATTCATGCCTGAAGATGCTAAAGGAATTCGGGGAGCCACGATTCGACGGTCATGATGTTGTCCTTTCAGATCTGACAATAACTGATGATCAGTTAGCCATGATACCGGAAAACATGATAAAAGCAGGTTACAGGCTAAGGCAGTTCACGCCAATGGGCGAAACGCTCGAAGAATACTTCTTCGGGCTGATAGGTGAGAAGCAATGAGGCCGATCACATACGAGATCAAGAGAACGCTTACCAGCAAATTCGTCATCATAATGATTGTAGCAATTGTAGGTCTTGCATCCCTTCTCGCATACGAGAACGGATCGACTTTTTCTACAGTGAATGTTCCAACAACACCGGAACTTACCACCGGGTATTACATCAACGGTCAGAACCTTACCATGGTCGGTTATTTCCATGATGCTTATGGACATCCGATAGACCATATCACCGCCTACTACGAATACAACAACACATTTTACAGTAGCGCAGCGAATAAGTATGGTTTTGCAAACGCTACCATTCCAGCTATTCCAACGGGAAAGCCAGTAACCGTACTCGTTAACTTTACTTACGAACGCTTCAGGCAACCCGTATCAAGTCCACAAACTGCTTTACAGATAAATGCATTGAATTTATTTTCCGGACTCACGGTCGTAAATGGAATATTCAACCCTGCAAACAAATCCAACCTCGGCATGCTTGCATTTTATGTCGGCTCAGGCGGTTCGACAGCGCCGCCTATTACGTTTTACATTTCACCAATCAATCTTTCCAGGATATCGTCAGTCAATCCCGCTTCTCTTGAGGCAAACAGCACATTCTCAATCACCCGATCTGGCTTTGTCGAAACTACAATATTCCCTCAGGTAACAGCAGCGGACAGAGGCATGAATTATAGCGTGGTGGCGACAAACACAACTGGAGCATTTATTGCATTTACCACCTCTTCCGACACCTCCCCTGTTGGCATACTTGGGCCCCTTTCCCTGTACACAAAGTTGAGCCAAAGTGATCTTCAGGGTCTTGTCTTTTCAGGCACATCACAGATACTTGGATTCCTGATTCCCATACTCGCAATATTCGCGGCATACCTTACCTATGGAAAGGACAGGACAACAGGCGTTCTGGAATCAGTGCTCAAGCGTCCTATTACACGTGGAGAGATAATCTTTTCAAGATTCATTTCGAACTCTGTGGCTATCATAGGTGCAGTAGCGCTTTCCATGCTGTTTTCAGATCTGATAATAAATCATTACCTTGGATCATACCTGTCGGCTTACTTCGACGCATACTTCATCTGGACATACGTGGTGGAAGGTCTCTCCTTCCTTGCCCTCGTTTATTTGTTCTCCCACCTGGTTAAGTCACAGGGCGCCCTGCTGGGTGCAGCCATTGCAATCTTCGTTGTATGGGACTTATTCTGGACAATTATACCTATAGCGATCCTCTCAGCCCTGGGCATCGGCTCGAGCACAAACACCTATCTGTCAGCTGAGGTGCTGTTCAACTACATAAGCCCAGCCGGATACGGGAGCCTGGTCCAGACATTTTTCACGGGAAAGATTGGATTGATCAGCAGCACATCAATCAATCCTGCACTATTTGGGATTAACGTTCCTCTCCTGATTACAGCGGGAATCCTGTGGATGGTAGTACCTTTCGCCATTGCATTCTCATTAGCCGTAAAGAGGGATTGATCATCTTCGCACACACAACATCATGCAGTGCATTTGTCAACGCCCCTCTTCTTAATCAGAGGAGCGTTGGTTACTGGGAGATAAAGGAGCGGAATTGTTATTCTCCAATGTTCTTCCCGAGCATTTGGTAAAAAGCAAAGGGATTCAGAAACATCTTATACAGTGTTTTGATTTGCGTTGTCGTAAAATGAGATTAAAGATCATAACAGTTGCAGTGATCGCCATATTCCTGGCGATTTCATTTCTTCCCAGCGTGAGCAGCGCGTCCATTCCACCCCTGGGGGCACAGCCATCATCACTCCCGAGCATTCCGTACAATTACGACGGATCGATATATAATATAACATCCAGCAACTGGACATCTTACTTTGACGACATATACAACAACAGGGCCATTGTTTCATTCAACTGGTCCGGGAATGCCACGGAGGATCTCATCCTCTTCGATCTGAGCTACAAAGGACTCAATCCTTATGGATTGCAGATCGTCACACAGCTCTCATCCATCGGTGAACCTTCCCTGAAGAACTTTACCATCGCTTTTAACAGAACAAAATCGATGAGTTCCCAGGTTCCAGGATACACGAATATCCAGGCGCTAAATGCGGGCGCTTATCCAGGTTTCTCCTGGTCTGTTCCAAAAATTAAGAAACCCGCGGTCCAGGACACATATATAGGAATTATAGTGGCGCTCATAGCCTCGATATTTGTCCTTTATTTCATTTTTAACCGCAAGAGGTAATACTAAATATCTAAGGCAGTTATTGTGGCACAGCAATGAAGGATAAATTCGTCATTGGAGTGACCGGTGGTTCCGGTTCAATTCTTGCTCTGACTCTCCTCAGGAATCTTGAAAATTACGAAACGCATGTTGTCGTAAGCGAGGGTGCCAAAAAGGTTTTCAGGGAGGAGCTCGGCTCAACAGGGGACGAGTTACTGAAACTTGCCTCCTATACATATGACGATAAAGACATATCAGCAAGGATAAGCTCGGGGAGCTTCAAATTCACTGCGGCGGTAATCATACCATGTAGCATCTCAACACTCGGCAAGGTCGCATCTGGAATCTCGGACACCCTTGTTACGCGTGCCTGTGCCGTGGCACTTAAGGAAAGAAGGAAGCTTATTCTGGTTCCACGAGAGATGCCCCTGAGCACCATTGTTTTGGAAAACATGCATAAACTCTCTCTGGCGGGTGCTATAGTTGCTCCGGCAAGCCCGGGTTACTATACCAGGCCGAAAAGCGTAGAAGACATGGTAAATTTTGTAGTATCCAGGGTCCTGGACCTTATGGGAGTTGAAAACGACCTGGTAAGAAGGTGGAGGTCTGGAGAGAAGTAAATTCCTTGCAGATCACATGCTTGGGCGCCTCGCACGGTGGCTGCGCATAATGGGTTTTGACGTTGAATATGCTGCTTCAAGTCTCAGCGACACTGAAATAATAGAGAAATGCAAAAGCCATGATCTGTTCCTTCTAACGAGGGACAAGGAGCTGCATAGCAGATATCTCCCTTCAATGTACTTTACGTCACAGGACCATCGGGAACAGATCAGACAGTTTTTATCCACTTTTACTGTCGACAAAAATCTTGTGTTCACAAGATGCACGGAATGCAACCATCCACTCGAAAATAGGGATACAGCCGATCTCAAAGGAAATATTCCTGAAGGAGTGCGTGAAAGGTTCTCGACAGTTCTCTATTGCTCGAAATGCGGTAAATTCTATTGGGAAGGGGATCACTACGACAAGATAGTTCAATTTCTTAGAGGGCTGGGCATAGAGATATGAAGATACTCCACATTGATGAGCAGACAGTTAACATTCAGGTTGAGGGAATAAACGATCTGTGGTACGTCCAGAACATCATCCACCCTGGAGATTCTATCCTGACTGCCGTCAGGAGGAGAACAGAGAAGCAGGAAGACATGGCGAGATCAAAGGAAACAGAACGCGTTACTGTAACTGTCACACTGCAGGTCGAAAAGGTCGAGTTTCAGGCCTTCTCTAACAGGCTCAGGATACTTGGCCTTGTAAGTTCCGGTCCTGACGAGATAATGGGAGAGCATCAGTCCGCAATAGTAAAACCGGGTGACATTTTGAACATACTCAAGCAATCCTGGAACCAGTCGGAACGAAGGATGCTTCAGGAATCCACGGAAGAATCTTCCAGGACAGCTGGCATATTCATTGCGGCGGATGATGATGAAGCCAATATTTACCTGCTCAGGGCATACGGCATCCAGAGCGCAGGGCACATTGACTCCGGAAAAAGCGGGAAATACTATAATTCCTCATATTCAGAGGAATCCTTCTTTCGTCAGATCGCAGACGGCATCAGGCCGTTACTCTCCGGATCAGTACCTATAACAATACTGGGACCCGGGTTTGCGCGGGATAACATTGCAGCATATCTTAAGGAACAGGCAGATCTTTCCAAGCATCCTATCGTAACCCACTCTTCGTCGAGAACGGATGAACAGGCAATATACGAGTACCTGGGAAGCGAGGAGGCAAGGAAGGTATTGGAAAGCACCCGGCTTACCAGGGAACAGAGCTCAATCGATTCCTTCATGAAGGCTCTGAAGTCAGGCGGTCTGGCCACTTACGGTTTTGATCAGGTGCAATCCGCTATCGATTCAGGTGCCGTAGCAGAACTGTTGATCTCCGAGGACAAAGCCAGGGATCCGAAGCACAGGGATCTGATAGAGAAGTCAATGCGCATGGGAGCTAAAATCAGCATACTGAGCTCCCATAGCGATCCAGGCATCACCCTGAAGGGATTCGGTGGGATTTCCGCGATCCTAAGGTATGCAATATCCTGATAGTGAATTATTCGAAGAGTCAAAAAAGGTAATATAATTTATAAGGCTTTCCGCTAGGCTCGCTCCGATAGTGTAGTCCGGCCAAGCATACCGGCCTTTCAAGCCGGCGACCCGGGTCCAAATCCCGGTCGGAGCATCATAACATCTGTTACATTTAATTTCGAGAGAAAATCATTCTCTATATGCGCAGATGGGTTTTTAAATATGAAAAGTGCCCAATATGAAATCTTTTTAATCAATCACACGCCGAAAATAAGGTTCATCTCATTTATTATCAGCTAGAGCATTATTCCATTTGATATATTCGAAGATTCCCTACTACGTACAGGTGCATCAAGTAGAAGTGCTATCATTTAATAAGTCGGTTCAAATTTGCAATGCATGAAACGTCTTGTCCGGGTCATCCTCGTCCTCTCCATGGTCATTTTTCTCCTTTTGATATCAGTGAATATTCCTGGCAACACTTCCTATGGAGAAAAGGGTCCATCCGTTCATTCTTCACAATCAAGTTTACCAGCTAACAACAGTAGCCTGACTTTTGTGGCACCGTCAATTGCACCGATATCCACAACCGCAAGGTTGAATGGAACATGGAGCTCTATGTTCAACTACACTCTTGAAAGAATGAATGATTCAAGGATTCCTCAAATTGCTAAAATGCTCCCCAACTTCAATGTACCAAACTCCGGTAAACTCGTTACAGGTCCCGTGTACACTTCGGCCCCAGCTCCTATGGGGCTGGCTTCATACGGCCTCAGGAACGAGTCCGGGACAATTGTTCCCTACACTTACACAACAGGCAGTTTCGATGGAAGGATAAACATAAGCAGCGTATCTGAGTTCTACCCAGGAACGAGTTCTCCATATTCCTTCTCCATACAGTTCAATGCGGTACTTACAGGGGTTACCATAGCAGGCGTCCCCGGTTACGAATACTGGATTCAGAATGTTGCATTTTACTCTTCCAGAACTCACCAGCTTACTTTTGTGGACAACATATGGAACTTCAGCTCGCCGAATGCTGTCATTAACAATGGAACATTTCACAGCTATACGGGGAATTTGGTACCTGGTCTTTACTACTACAAGGTGGGACCAACTTACACAGTCGCTGCGCCGTTCTCACTCTCACTCTACCTGAATACCACTAATGTGGCACAGGAGAATTCTGTATTCTTCAACTATACACTGACAAATGCAAGCTTTAACGGAAGGTCAGGTACCTTCTCCTCCTCTTACGACAATGTGCAGTTCAATTCCACACTTCGAGGATCCAGTTCTACTGTACCAGATGCATACTTCAAGGTCAGCGGTAACACTCTTTCCGGAACTGGTGCCATTCCGCTCGACGCGGAGCTGGATCTTGGGGGTCCGGGTGGCGGTTCAACTGCTGATTTCAACCAGATCAATGCATCCCTCAACATGTATTATCAGGATTCATCATACAGGATGGTGCCAATAGGGTCCGCCTATGATTCAGGCTCTGCAACAGGCGAGACTTCCTCTGGAGTATCGGCATACTACACCGGTACAACCGAATACCTTTTCACTGGCCCATCCTTTATTTCAGGGCTCTGGAACATAACCTCACCAAGCGAATCTGGGTTTGCTCTAGTCACCGCATCAATAAACCCGGAATCAGCCTTTGTAATGTTCAGCCATGGAAGCTCATTCAGCAGCTCAGATGCTCAGTGGGCACCAACTGGTACCGGGGGAGCGTTCACAACGCATCTTATGCCCGGAACATACGCCATGAAGGTTATGCTCAGTTACCATAACCCGTCCTCCGTTTATCCTATTTCACTCGGTCAGGACGGCTTCAGTGCACTCGGAAGTATCACACTGACTTCGAACGAAACTGCAGGTCTCTATACCCCACTGTACATATCAGGGAACGCTGAAATGGCACAGCTTGCAATTTCCGGCAACGGTTCTGAGAGGAATCCATATGTTCTTCCAGGATACGGATACCTGAGATCCATGGGTCTCGATTCTGTAAGCACGCTCAACCAAGCTTTCAACGTAGTCAACGACTACCTTTTCCCTGAATTCACTGGATTACTTGTCAAGGATTCCAGCTCCTACGCAGTTATGAATGGATTCAAGAGTCCTGGAGGCGGGCCTGCTTTCCAGTATGTTCTTTCAGGTAAACTTAACCTTGCCATCGCGCAGCTTCTTGGCATGACAGCAGCAAACAACCTGGGCATTTACTTCTATAACTCATCACATGTCATCATGACAAACAGCACCATATCAGGCGCTTTTCCTGCTGAGATCTTCAGTGGCAACACCTATTACAATGTGCCCTATGTCGCTGGCCTGACACTGTGGAACGTCACCTCAAGCCTTGTAGAAAACAACCTGATCTGCAGCGAGGGATCCGGGCTGCTTATATATGGCGACGCTTCAATATCATCGGGCAATTATGTCTGGAATAACACGTTTATCAATGCACCAGTTATATCTAATGGATCTTACTATGGTTTTGCACCCATAGGACTCACGGTAGAAAGCAGCGGGAATACCGTTTTCAATAATATTTTTGATACAACCATTACCATTGTGAGCATTGACGGGCTGTATGCAAATATATACAATGACGGCAACGTAACATATCATAATGCATTCAACATATCAAGGAGATCGGCTGCAAGCTCCACAGTTATGGATGGAGAAGTTCTTACAGGAAGCATAATTGGAGGCAGTTATCAGGGAGGGAATTTCTATTACAATTATTTCGGTGATGGTTCATCTCCCTACAACGGTAGTGGGCTGGGGCTTATATTTCCCGGGCAGAATATTTTCAACGGAAGCATCAATGACGGGTTCGACTTCGTCCCTCTTCAGCTATACACAACAATGGTAAATGTATCCGCATCCGGGCTGCCTGTAAACCAGATCACATACTTTGACATAAACAATGCCGTCTATAGCATAAGTTACGGTTCTGTAAAGAGCATATACGTTCCTAACGGTACATACCAGATCCTGGGTTTTATTCTCCTGAATACTGAGGAGGAGTTTGTGCCGACTTCATACATAGGCTCACAGATGCTTCAATCCGGAGTATTCTACGTCCATGGACCTGTGGGTAACATATTCATTGAGTACAACCTGTACATGAATGTCACTGTCAAGGAAACCGGTATACCTGCCGGATCAACGTGGGGATTCTCCATACCACAGGCTGGTATCGGATTCACTCTGGATGGTGGCAGCGTATCAATATTCCTTGAGTATGGAAAACTTTACCAGATATTTCCGCAATCAGTTCCAGGATATTATACAGACAGCTTCTATCCATTCACAGTCACAGGGTCTCTTAATATCACAATAGCTTACTTCCCGACAGGGATGCCATCCTCATTCTCGGTCACTTTTCATGAAACCGGACTGCCCAGTGGCACTCTCTGGCATGTATATATAGATACACAGGAATTTAACAGTACTTCTCCTACCATGACTATCCTTAACTTTACAGATGGAACATATGCCTACAACGTCTCACATTTAAACGGGTACCAGAACATCGAGGGTCAACAGTTCACTGTTAATCAGTCGAATATTACGATAGAACTGATGTTCACAAGAACTTCAGGCAGCACATCATCGCTGTACATAATTGTGGGGGCAATTTTGGGTTTGGCTGCTGGATCTATTATAACTTATGCTCTGATGAGAAGAAGACGCCGAGAGATCCCATCATGAGGACATATTATTCTTCAGGAACTCTTCACCAAACAGCTTGCAGGTAATGTAACCAACCAGGGCTGAAATACCCCGTATAATGTACCAGAAATTGATTATCTGCGGCTTGAATATTTCCGATGCCCTGAAGTGGCTCCAAACATTTTCATGCTTCAGCGTAAGCTGTTTCCGTCCGAATCCATTCCAGAAAGCCTGTTCCACGAAGCCCACCACGGTGCTTCTCGCTCTGTGATATATTGTGCAATCAGGACAGTATTCTATCCTGGCACCATGCATAACAGCCCTGATGTTTAGGTCAATGTCCTCTGCCGTGACGAAGATTGGATCAAATCCCCCAATCTCAAGGAAAAGTGGCTTTTCATATCCAAGGTTAACGCTCGGATATGTTACGTCAAAATCATCAAAAAAAAGCTCAACCCGTCCCAGGCGTTCAAATGGCTGATAACCCATGGCAATAGCCTTACCGGCCACCACCTTGGCTCCTTTCTTGAACAAGCGTCTCATCTTCATTATCCAGAAGGCATTGGCAATTGCATCGCCGTCTGTAAAAAGAACGTAGTCATAAAGAGCCTGCCTTACTCCAATATTTCGTCCCTCGCCCCTGCTGCATTTCTTCTGGATCAGGTGTACAAACGGGAACTCAATCGAATACTTCAAGACTATATCGGCTGTGTCATCCGTGCTCAGCGAATCTACAACTATAACCTCAAAAGGCTGCTCCTGGGACACAAGGCTGTCAAGGAGATCGGCAATGTAATGACCCATGTTAAGCGTAGTAATGACAACCGAAATGCCGTCAGGATCCCCCATGGATTATACCCAGTCCATCCGCTTCAGCTCTCGTTCCTTCTTCGTCGCTTTTTTGTATTCCTTGTAATGTTCCCTGCACAGGTGGACTTTACCCTTGCCCTCAATCGCGGGGAAAGCTTTGTGCGCTAGATCTGCGGGTACTGTCTGGAAGCTGTCGTTAGTGCAACCAGGCACCTCACACTTCTTATCTGCCATACCGCAACGAATCCAGAACTACATAGATGTATTTTTCGGTGCGAACTTCAATGTTGAACAATAAATGCCCGGAGTAAGCCTCTTTCTGTTTCCCGCTTCTGCGGCTGACAGCATTCGACTGATGACCTTTCGGTCTGCGTCTTACCCGGCCCTTACGGTAACCTCACTGGGCCTGTTTAGACTTTCTCCATTCAGGGAGAGTTCCCATCGGTGCTTCCAGGAACGTCATCGTTCCGAATCATACTTTGCTGGAAACCGTGTATTTCTTTTCTCTTTACCATCCCTCTCGGGATACCGGCTTGCGCCGGTTGAACTTTACCGTGGAGAGAGGACTTTCCTCACTCTTTCGAGCGTTAGCTGTCCTCGGGCTTTTACATTCGGTCAAAGAAGAGAGAACAGCTTTATTATCTTTATCAGTGGATGTTCCAGATAAAAAATAAATTCAGAACGGGTCCCTTCATGTATCACACCTGAACCTTCTCAGCCCATTTCCTCGAGATCAGCATGTTTGCAAAACCCTCCTTCAGGTGGACTATATCGTTATTCCTGAGCACATAGTCTCCTTCTGGTTGCGATATAGGTGGAAGATCTGATGTAATCCGCAGAAGAACATAATTATCCTCAACCTTTTTCTGCTCTGTTACGGGTTGAAGTTCTATCTCCTCAGTCGTAACCGCAGGAACTGTGGTTTCGCGTTCCGAAGTATCAGTGAATCTGTGAATCATGTCCTGAATAGTCTGTTTCTGCTTTTCAAGGAATTCCTTTTCCTCTGAAGTAAGCTGGTTCCATTCCTCTCCATCAACCTCATGCAGCGAGAGACGCATCAGCTTGCTGAACCTGAGCTGGAAAAAGACTGTGAAATCAGTCTCAACCTGCTTAATACGTTCCTTAATCTTCATGTATTTCTCGATGTCAGAAGCAACTGCACCATCCGCCTCGATCCTGAGGGTCCGGAGGGCTTCGAGTACACTGCGGTAAAAGTCAGATTCTATTTTCCTGACCTTCTTGGAGCTTTTCTCCACCCTCACGGCAGTCTGCAGGTCAGTGCAGACCTTGTCAACCTGAATGGGTGTTAGCGTCATGGTGGTTAATCACGGATGCGATATTATTATCTTTCTGAAGACAAATTCCCACTTCTTGCAAAGGGTCAGATCTGTACGGAAAACACGTACTCGGGAAGCTCCTGGAAAACCGATGCAAATATCTCCTCATGATTCTTGTACTGTTCCCTTATCATTATTGCTCTTTTTGGGACTGAATCAGGTGGTATGACCTTGTCAGGCTTGGCAGGATCGTCCACGTAATCGCTTTCAAGCATGAAATTCCAGATATTTTCACGAATAGCGTTTCGCACGTTGTCCCTTGATGCAAGAATGGATCTGGATATTTCGGGGCATATTCTATTGAACTCCGGTGACGCGTGGTGTTTGACGACTTTCCTTGGATTGGGTCCTGCTCGAATGATCATTGTGTGAATGCCTTCCAATCCTGTCGGATCTAGATCTTCCGTATGGAGCACCACAGCACACCCTATTTCCCTGGATAACTGCATGCAACGCTCAATTATCTCGTTTGAATCTTCTGTGACCCGATATTCTACAGGAAAGTGCGGTCTTCCTACTTCCCCTAATGCACTCGCCCGATTCTCCCTGCAGTATTTAGCAGCAAGTTCAACACCATGAAGCATCATCTGTTTGGCATTAAACCCGCCCTTTTCCCAGAAAAAATAGTCAAGCGGGTATGGACCAAGCGTTACTGATACTTTCAACCCGCTTTGACGAGCCATATCTGCCAGTTGAATAGTGACCTCATACCGTCTTTCATAATAATCTGAATATCCAATTGAATAATCTGGCAGATTTACAAGGTTAATTCCAGATCCACCTGATGCCTTGTACCTCTTGACAGCCTCTTTTCCATGCTCGCCTGGATTAAGGTGGAAGTGTGCGTCAAAAGCTCCAGGGATGACGGACGATCCCATTTCCAGATATCATGGCAAAAGGCTTATAAGTATGCTCCTTTAAAGTGCCCCCAAGTTGTATTGAAATTAATCAACAAAGCTTTATTATTCAAGATCCAATTTGCTGTGAAGGTGTTAGGCAATGCAGCAAGGTCAAATGAACTATGACAGAGCAATTACGGTCTTTTCCCCGGATGGGAGGTTATTTCAGGTTGAGTATGCGAGGGAGGCAGTCAAGAAAGGATCAACAGCACTTGGTCTTAAGTTTTCAAACGGGGTTGTTCTTATTTCCGACAGAAAGGTAAGGAGCAGGCTTGTAGAGCAGAACTCAGTTGAGAAAATACAGCTGATTGATGATTACGTAGCAGCAGTGACATCAGGTCTGGTTGCTGATGCCAGGGTCCTGATAGATTTCTCTAGAGTTGCGGCACAGCAGGAAAAAGTAACATACGGCGGCCTGATAAACATGGAAAATCTTGTCCGCAAGGTGGCTGACCAGATGCAGCAGTACACCCAGTACGGTGGAGTCAGACCTTATGGTGTTTCGCTCATATACGCAGGAGTAGACAGGATTGGGCCCAGGCTCTTCGACTGTGATCCAGCTGGAACAATAAACGAATACAAGGCAGTAGCCGTTGGATCAGGAAAGGATCAGGTAGTCGCATATCTTGAGAAAGAATACAAGGAAGACCTTAAGGAAAAAGAGGCGGTTGCTCTAGGCATTGCAGCCCTGAAGGTTGCACTTGAGGAAGAGGGAGGCGTCAAATCCCCCGAGATCGCAACCATTACTGTAGGTAACAAGTATTACTTCTACACAAAGGAAGAGGCTGCAAAATTCACTTCCTGAAGAAAAAACCAGCCAAATCTTCATTTAAAATAACTTATCCAGACAACGTTGGTCTGGGAAGGTAGCATTCAAACACTTTTTTTTTGGATCTTTGACCAGAATCACTCATTTTATCTATCATTAAAAGGAATCAAACTTATTGCATTCAGGTAAAGAATTAAATGTAAAAATTTTATACTCGCTGCAAAGATGGTAAAAGTAGAGGACGCAATAGTTGCAAAGCTTGAGTCACACGGACACCGTTTTGAGATACTGGTTGATCCGGACGCTACGGACCGCATAAAGACCGGGGTTATTGACATAGACAAGGATCTGGCACTTGATCAGGTCTTCAAGGATTCAAGGAAGGGAGAGAAAGCAGGAGAAGAAACCCTTAAGGAGGTGTTCGGAACCACAGACATATCTCAGGTAGCAATTGAAATAGTCAAGCGCGGAGAAATCCACCTTACGACTGAGCAAAGAAGGGAAATGCTCGAAAAAAAGAGAAAACAGATAGTCGAGATGATTGCCAGAGAAGCAATAAACCCGCAGATGAACGCGCCGCATCCTCCTGCAAGAATACTTCAGGCAATGGAAGAATCAAAAGTGCATATAGACCCTTTCAAGAGTGCATCTGATCAGCTCCAGACTGTCCTTAAGGCGATAAAGCCGCTGATCCCGATACGGATGGAAAGGATCAAGATTGCGGTCAAGCTGGTGGGGGATGCCTACGGCAGGGTGTATGGGGAACTTGCAAGAAGCGGATACATTGTCAAGGAGGAATGGGACCACTCCGGTGCATGGATTGGAATGCTTGAAATTCCCGCTGGAATGAGGGGGGACATCCTGGATCTTATAAGCAGGAAAGGCAAGGAAGGCGCAGAAGTCAGATTGTTAAAATAAGTTCAGCTGGCAATCTTGGGGTCTATCCAGTAGGTCATCAAGATATCGTCCACGTATTCTCCGTTTATTATGAACTGGGACTTTCTGGCACCTTCCTGAACGAATCCAATTTTCCTATAGGTTTCTATTGCGTTAACATTGGTTGAGAATACTTCCAGATTAACCTTTTTTATCCCGTTCTCCCCAGCCCAGCGCAGTGCCTCCCTTATAAGACCAGATCCGATACCCTGCTTCCTGTACCCGTTCATCACTGCTATTCCAAGGTTTGCAGTATGCCTGTTCTTCTTATACACTCCTCTCTGGAGAGTCAGCACTCCAGGTATCTTATCTCCTATTGAAGCAACAAGCGTCAGATCATCAGGATTGCGGAGCCTCTCCTGCTCCCCCCGCTCCGTGTACAGATAATATTCACTGACAAAATATATGTGCTCGTCCATAACGCTCTGCATGCACTCTATTATCTTCTTGGCATCTCTGGGCTCTGCCTTTCTTATCAAGAGCATGTCTGCAGGTGACTCTACATGTTTTCGGATCAAAGACAATTCAGTTCTCTCTCAGTACGTTCATCAATCTCTTCAGGACACTTGATATGTCCTTTGATATTTTTTGAACGTTCTCGGCAATCTGTTTATGACTTCTCGTAAAGCTTGCAGTCAAGACTGCACCCTCACGGGAAGGCTTTATCACGCCATTCTTTTCAAGTATCCTGAGGGAGTATCGAACCTTATGCTCCGGAAGATCTGTTATCTGGGATAGTTTGATTATTCCAGCGGGCTGCGATTCACGCAGTGCCTCAATTATGGAAATATGCCTGGCTAGCCTATCCACGTCTTCGACAAGTTCTCCCAAAATAACATGCTGCTTCTTCTGCATGTATACCTTAAAGCGTTCTAAAAATAAATAATTGCTTACTGATTAGGCATATCTGCAGGGTTCAGGGATAAATTGTCTTACCGCCTTCTGTTACTGAAACATTCTTGCCAATCATTTTCTCTATTGCAGCTACCCTCTGCGAGATGTATTCATCAAATTTATCCGGTTGGTCCGAAACTGCCCTAATCTTCACCGCCTGGTATCTCAGCGCTATCTGCAGGCGTAGCTTAAAAGCTTCATCGGAGCCGAGCGATCCAATGTCTATGGATTTCAATAGTGCATAATGAGATACTTGGCTAAAGCTTTTCCAGCTTCATGTCTGAAGCTTATAGGGATGATGGGGCAGATATGCCAGTGGTATAATATGTTCCTTCCTACCAAGCAATAAACGCAAGCGACCTATAGACCAAGATAACAATCAGAAAGTAAATCATTATTTTTTGTTTGGGCATAACCTCATTGCAATGAAGGTCGAATTCCATAAAGTGAATAATTACAGATATTCTGCATACGATGAGAGCAGAATGAATGTCCCTGCTGAGGTATTTGCATCCGATGCAATTATGGAAGCAGCGAAGCGCGACAGTTCCCTGAACCAGCTCCTCAACATCACTTCACTGCCCGGCATCGTCGGGAGGGCAATTGCGATGCCAGATATCCACCAGGGATACGGTTTCCCAATAGGCGGAGTCGCATTATTCGACTTTGATGAAGGACTCGTCTCACCTGGTGGAGTTGGATATGACATTAATTGTGGCGTCATACTTATACGGACCGGGCTTGCCGAGAAGGAGGTCTCTCCTTACCTAAAGGATCTTGTTGATTCGCTTTTCAGGGAAATTCCTGTCGGGTTCAACAAAGCAGGATTACGGAATGTCTCTCATCATGACCTGGAGCAAATCTGCCTTTCTGGTGTGCGCTGGTCAATTGACAAGGGATACATAGCAGACGAGGATTCGCAGAAGATGGAAGACCGGGGATCATTGGCAGTGGAAAGCACCTCGGCAATTTCTGAAAGAGCAAAGGCAAGAGGACTGAACCAGTTGCTTTCCATAGGATCCGGCAACCACTTTGTAGAAATACAGAAGGTGGAAAAAATATTGGACAATCCAGCAGCGTCAAAACTCGGACTTTTCGAGGGTGAAGTAATGATCATGGCCCACACTGGATCGCGTGGTCTCGGCCATCAGGTTGCAACCGATTACCTGAAAGCCCTCTCAGACAGGCCTGAAGGGGTCATTATGCACCCTGAAGACAGCCAGTTGATGTCGGCGCATATCAAGTCAAAGATCGCTCGTGACTATCTGGAGGCAATGAACGGTGCCGCAAACTTTGCTTTTGCAAACAGATCACTTATTCTTTGGAAGGTGAGGCAGATTTTTTCCCAGGTTTTCCATATTCCCAAGGATGATACATCAATTCAGCTGGTATATGCCATCTCGCATAACATGGCAAAAATCGAGGATCACATTATTTCCGGCAAACGGCAGAAAGTGATCATTCACCGCAAAGGAGCCACCAGGGCATTTTCATCTGAAAATCCCTCAGTACAAGGGATATTTAAGGAAACAGGTCAGCCCGTGATAGTACCCGGTGACATGGGCACAGCCTCCTATCTCCTGACTGCAAGCAAAGGGAACGACGCAATATCGTATGAATCATCTTGTCACGGGGCAGGAAGGACTATGAGCAGACACCAGGCAACTTCCAGATTCACTTACACCGAAGTATCTGGCAACCTTGAATCCATGGGGATCGAGGTCAGGTCTGCCAGTAAAAAAGGCCTTGTCGAGGAAGCTCCAGGGAGTTACAAGGACATAGAAGGAGTGATAGAAGTCATATCAAGATCTGAAATATCGAAGCCTACCTGCAGGCTCAAGCCGCTTGGGGTGATTAAGGGATGACAATCCAGATAAGAACCACCGAGGTATCAGGTCATATATTCTGGCAACACAGAATGCAGAAGGGAACACTCAAATTAGACGGAGAAAACCTTGTCTTTTCAAGGAATATACCAAACTCGCCAGCTTTTACTGGCACAGTGATCCCTGCCCCATTCAATTCCCATGTGCACATTTCGGACTCATTCATTAAAGATGAACCACCATCAAATCTTCGTGAGTCTGTAGGACCCGGCGGCTTCAAACATGCATCTCTCAATAGGGCAAGCAGTTCTGAAAAGGAGAAAGGAATAAGAGAATCATTAGAGGTAATGAACAGAACAGGCAGCTTTGGTTTCTGTGATTTCAGGGAAGATGGTGTTGATGGCACAAAACTTGGAAGAAACATGGGAAAAGATCAGGTAAAGGTCATACTTGGGCGGCCTAGGAATATCGGAGAGATAGAGCAGGTACTCAGGTCTTCCGACGGCATAGCAATGAGCTCTATTATCGATGATAACTCCGAGCTTTTAAGATTGTCTGCAGTCAGGGCGCACAGGGATGGAAAATTGTTTGCTTTGCACCTCAGCGAAGCCGAAAGGGAGGACGCATCTGCGGCAATCCTATTAAATCCGGATTTCCTTGTGCATTGTGGATTCTGTAGCCATTCTGATCTAGCTATGATCAGCAAAAAGGGTATTTCTATCGCAATTACTCCAAGATCAAATGTATTTTACGGCATCAGGGTGGATTACTCCCGGTTCATTGAAGCCGGAATAAACGTTATGTTGGGCACCGATAACTGCATGGTTGTAAACCCTGATTTATTTGCTGAGATGAGCTTTTTGTACCTAAATGCAAAGTACACAAAAAGGATAGATCCTGAGACAATAATATCGATTGCGACCCTTAACTGGCGGAAAACTTTCTCTATTGCCAATGCCGTACTTAAAAATAAATTTCTCTTTTTCAGATCAAAGCTTATGACACCGTATGAGGTGGTTATGCGTTCTTCAGGCGAAAAATTTTCGCGAATTGAAATGAAATACTGACCTCACTAAGGATGCCTAAAAATTGCCATTTTGGGGTTTTAGAGGAACAATCTCGAGTGTTATAAGGCGGTCAAAAACGTTTATATTATGTTTTTTACTTCCCCGTGAAGAGGACGATCCTATTGAAAAGGAACATAATAATAGCGATATTACTAACGACAATGATGCTGCTTGGAGCAGTCGTCATTACTAGTAATTCCTACGCAGTAACACCGAAAACAGGGATAGTAAATGAGCACATATTTTATGCGGAGAATGGAAACACAATATCCAATGCAAACGCCTCAACTGTTACAAATATATACAATTACCAGGGAGTCCTCGTATCAAGTTCAACAGGAGCTAGCGTTTCATTTAATCTTACATATGGAAGCTACCAGCTCGTCGTTCAGCCACTCTTTGGTAACGTTGCAGGATTTGGTTATGTAATTGCCAGCCAGCTTTACTATAATCTGACAGTTGGTAAAGCAACCACATTGCTGAACCTGACAGTTCCTGTGGCTTCAACATCAACACATAGCTTCTCCATTACTGGATTGTCTCCATCAAGTGCAACCGTATCTTTCATAGATTCCAGTGGATTTGTTTTCAATACAATAACCACGAATGGTACCGCAAGGAATGTCAGCCTCCCGAGTGGACCACTTACTGTCAGGGTATACTATGATGGTGCATACTTCCAGTACAGCGTGAACGTAGTCGGCACATCTCCTGTATCTGTCTCAATAACTGGGCAGCAAGATATATTCGGCTATGTGACAAGCAGCACAGGCGCAACGATCAGCTCAGTAAATGTTGTGGTGCTAAACAAGACCTCGCTTTCATATAACACACAGCAGTTCACTGGTGATCAGTACACCGTCTTCTCAAACAACTGGACAGACAGTGTTGTTGTGATATCATCGCCGGGATACGCTCCATACCAGTTGTATCCAGTCAAGGCGGGACCAAATTCAGTGGTTCTTACGCCGTCAAACTCAACGATAACCACATCATATGCACTGTCTAAGAACCCATCATACCTTAATGTCTCCATAACATATTCTCTGAGTAACTCTACACCAATTCCAAATCTACCGAACGCCAGTGTAGGTTCACTTTACTGGCAGGAGATCCTTGATCATTTCACCACTTCTTATCTCAATACCTACCTGACCTCACAGTTTCTTAACTATACCAACTCCACAATAATGGTTGGTTCCTACAACTACGCGTTGCAAACAGCAAAAGTGAGCGGATCCGTGACACTTACTGCATCCACTTTCTCTGCGACAGTTGATGCTGCGTATTACAACAACGCGGTTACTACTTCTGTATACAAGCCGCCTCTGGCTGTTAAGATATACGGTCTTGCAACAGTCAATGAACCTGGAAAACTGCAGTATCTTTACCAGTTCTCATACAGTAACTCAAGTCTTGGACTTGCAAGTTCTTCTGTTACTGTGACATCATACACCTCACCAATCAAAGTCAGCGCTTTATCCTCCACAGGATTTTTCACACTGAACTTTGGGTCCCTGAAACTTCCTACTTTCATAAATGCAAACATGGGCCTGTCCTGGAAGGGCCTTACCTCAAGTCAGTACATGCTTAACTCCACCCAGAAAAACACAGTATTTGTCGTCCCGACGAACACATCAGTTTCTATCAATGTCTCAAACGCTTTCTACAACCCTGTTACTGGGCAGAGTAACTACCTCTTTTCCAACTTCACCTGGACAATAAATGGAAAAAGCGTTGTTTATGGCTACAATATTTCATATAACTTTGGAACCACATTGAAGAGCACTGTGAACATAACAGGTGTCAGTGCTTCGAACCAGACAAACAAGACATCTTTCACTGTTTATGCATATGATGGAACACCGCTTGCAAACTATACAATAAGTTACAGCGGTAAGTCTCCTTACAGAGGAAACACCTCCACAACGTCAACCTCACCGGTTCCGATATCTGTTCCACAGCTTACTCCAATATCTTTCAGCGCATACAATTCTTCCCTTACCATACCGGGAACAAGCTACAAGATGTTCCTTGAATACAACTGGAACTTTACAAACTTCACATCTGCATCGCCTAACGCAACCAACAGGTTCCCCACCCCTACACTGAATGGAACAACTCTTCCAGGAAACCTGACGGTTACTGGAGTCACAGGCGGATCCACAAAAGTGTACTTTGCAGTCAATGTAACAGTAACTACGCCACCATCACCGGCAATAAATGTCTACAATGTGACAAACACAAAGCTTTCCATAATCAACCCGGTATCCGGTGTTAGTGTACTGCTTTCGGGTAACGCCACAACTGATCCATATTTCCCCATCTCGGAACTTTCATTCAACTGGTCATTCTCATACCAGAATGGCACAAAGATTGGATACAATTCAGCAGCTATTCCATTTGTATCCGGAAGTTTCAATGGCACATGGGTAGTTGTTAAATTCAACACTCTGCAGAACGTGGTTGTGACTCTAAAGGTTACACATAATGGCGTCTCAGGTTACTTGAACAGAACGCTTACAATGCTTGTTAACACACCAAGGCTTGTGGTGAACTCGATCTACGTGGCTGGAAAGCTTGTACAGGGGAGCACCTCAACTATATACATCAATGTTACTAACAAGGGAAATGAAAACACGACAAACTTCAAGATCTGGATAGTTGTCAACGGAGTCACTGTTGCACAGCAGACATATACCAATGAACCACTCAACGTGTCTCAGACCAGAAACCTGTCTTTCAACTGGTCTCCAAACCTCAAGGGAAGCCTGAATATCGAAGTTCTTGCCAACAATACAAGCGAACCGACATACTTTAACCAACTGGGTGCGTACACCACAACAGTATCTGTCTCTCCCCCGGCCTATACCACTCCGCTGATTGTTATAGGTATAATTGCTGTTATAGTGGTAATATTCCTGGGATACTACAGGTTTGCAACAAGAGGATCAAGAGCGTCAAAGACCGAGACGAAACCAAAGATTCAGATCCCCGAGCAGAAGAAGCTGGAAAAGAAAAAATAATCATGGGTGTTTTTTTTAACCCATATTCATAATTTTATTTACTTGAATCAAAGATAGTTTTGATGAAGTTTCTCTCGGATCATTCTTTTTGGAATTGAATGCACTGTTCCCTGTCCGTAAATTGACACCTGATTCTGTTCAATCTTTACACAATCTTGACAAGATGCTACTTTTGGTCAAAAAGATCCCAACGAAACCTACATCTCGTCAAGCAGATTTATTCCGACCAGGTAGCACGCATCCTGAAGAACATGCCTGTAAATATTGACGATCTTGGCTCTCTTCACCTCATGCTCACCCGATCCGACAACCCTGCAATTGTTGTAAAAGTCATTAAATGAACGCACTAGTTCCAGCAGGTATGAAGCGATAGGATCTACTCGAAGGCCATCCTTTGCAGCCTGAAGTGAGTAGGGATACAGGTAGAGCATCCGGAGCAGGGAGCGCTCGTACTGATCAAAGACATTGCTTGTTTCGCCGTCAGTACTGGCTTCCTTCAGTATCTTGGTGGTTCTTGCGTATGAATACATGATATACGGTGCCGAATCCCCCTCAAGGTTGAGAGCTTCCGACCACTTGAATACCAGCTCTTTTCCAAGGTTTATCTTGGCAATCTGGAACCTGATAGCAGATACTGCCACAGCGTTTGCAATTTTGCGCAGATCCCCGTCAGGCAGGTCTGGCCTCTTTGACTTTACAATCTCGAGGGCATTCTGCTCTGCCTTCTCAATCAGCTCGTCAAGTGTCACGACGTTTCCGGATCTGGTTGACATTTTGCCGCTGTCAAGAGAGATAAAGCTGTAGAATACAAAAGATATCTTGGAGCGCAGGTTCACCATGTCCTGAAGGATTTCAACAAGGGATTTTGCATAGTCCCGGTGATCTTCGCCTAAAACGTCGATAAGCCAGTCATAATTCAGTGACTTGAACTTATGATAGGCGAGATCCCGCAGGGTATAGAGAGATGTGCCATCCGCCCTTCGCAGGAAGACCTTAGATCCATTGCTGAGTTCTATGAACTGTGCATCATTTTCGCTTTTTATGTTGTCGGAAAGTGAGGAAAGAACATCATCCATCTCCTGACTCTTTAAAAATCCTGATTCCCACACGTAATCGTCAATCTTTATCCCAATCCTTGAGAGGGATGTGGTTATTCCTTTGAGCATCACTGTGCATATTTCATGTACTTCCCTTACCACAGTTGGCTCTCCGGACTCATACTTCTTGATCAGTGCTTCTATCTCCTTCTCCTTGCTCTTATCCTCTTCTATTTCCCGATAAACCTTCCTGTAACCTTCTAAAAGGTGCTGAATATCTATTATCCTGCTGGGTGACTTAAGGTAACCAAGGTAAAGACCCATTACCTGCTTCCCGGTATCATTGACGAAATATTGTGTCGTTACTCGGTACCCGTAGCGCTTAAGGATCCTGGCGAGGGAATCACCAACGATCGAGTTCCTTGCCCTGCCGATGTGAATTGGGCCAGTTGGGTTCGTACTGGTATGTTCAACCAGAACACGGTCCGGGTCCTGGAAAGTATCCGGGAAGATGCCCTTCTCTTTCAGAGAAGTATCCATTATATCCAGATATGATCGCTCCCTTATCTTGATGTTGAGATATTTCCCATCTAAACTAACGGAAGAGACATATTTCTCCTTGCCCAATTCATTCAATAAACCTTGCATCAACTTTTCAAATCCAGGCTTGCCGGAAAAACGGAAAAGTTTCAGGGAGAAATCTGCATGTCCGGTCCTATCAGTATCAAGGTCTTTAGCGCTGACATCAAGCGCCAGACTCCTGCATGTACGAATAATCGAATCCCTGATATCGTCAAAGAGCAGCACGCGTCTTCATGATCGGGCTGTATAAATCATTTTCTTACATTGCTCAGAGAAACTCGACACCAGCGCCCAGTCTTTTGAGATCCGACAGAAAAGAAGGATAGCTTTTTGCTATCTTTTCCACGTTGGAATGCATTACAGGTTTGCCAGAGGCAATTCCAGCGATAATCCCTGCCATGATCATCCTGTGTTCAGTGAACGCAAGTAATTCCGGATGTCTGACTGAATCGCCTTTTCTGATGAAAAGAAGATCACCTGAATCCTGGATCCTTGATCCGAAAGCCTGTGCGAGTCTCTTTATGTCGGCATACCTGTCACTTTCCTTCCCTCGGAGCCTTCCTGGATTCATAATACGGCACCCTTTTTCAGAGAACATTCCAAGGACGGCAAGAGGCGGTGCTAGATCCGGGTTAGAAGATGCATCGACTGTAATCTGCTCCAGTTGCCTTTTGGAGGCAGCATAAGAATCCACTTTGGCCGCATCACTATTGCATGGAATCATTTGCAGGACTGCAGAATCCGGCTGGTCGGAATTATGTTGCAGCCCATGAATTACGATGCCGTCCGGAGAGCAAAGGAGTCCGGCCGCAAACAGAAAACCCGCCGCAGAATAATCACCATCCGCGGAAAGGCTAAGCGGCGCATGATTAAATTCGCCTGTTACCATGAAACCATTCTCTGTTTCCCTGACTTCAGGTCCAAATCTTGAAAGTATGCTTGCGGTGAGGTTCACATATCCGCTTGATACAATCCTGTCACTGATCATGACGGTGCCCCCGCCGCCAATCATTGACTGAAACAATATAGAAGCGCTGACAAACTGCGAACTTTCAGATCCATCAATCCTGATCTTGCCACTTGTAATTCCGGATCCGTCAAGATGAAGAGTTAGATCATCCACACGGTAAGTCAACCCCCTTTCCGATAGTGCGACGAGGAGAGGGCGAATTGGTCTCCCGGCCAACTGTCTGCTTAATTCAATATCAACTATAGACCGCTTCCCAGAAAGTAAACCTACCGCAAGGCGATATGAAGTTCCTGACTCTCCTGCAAATATCCTATCAGGATGCCTGAATTCACCCTGCACCCTCAAGGAATTTTTGGAAGTGCTCACATTAAGACCACATTTCTTGGCGATCTCAATTGAGATCAGATCATCGTCGCAAAAGGCAACATTACCAAGCGCAAGCGTCGTGCTGCTGAAAGCTGATATCAACACGGCTCTCTGAGTGAAACTTTTGGATCCCGGGGCAGTAACTTCTCCATGAAGATCGCCAGGCGAAACAACCACCGAGGTCAATTAAATTTCACCATAGCCTTTGTATTGCTGAGTCTGGTCATTATAACTTCATATCTTCTCGAAGGAAAATTCCTTGCAGCATTGATTAGATCCTCATGATTATCGTAAATTGCAAACATTGCGGGCCCCTTCCCTGAAATAGATGAGTAGGTTGCACCACTCCTCTGAAGATAAGACAGTATCTCACTATTGTAACCGAGTATGTTACCCAGAATCAAACCATTCAACACCATTGCCTCGTAATAAAAACCATCTTCAACCAATCCCCTCAATGGTTCAAATGAATTTGCGGCATTCTTGATTGATGCTTGATCTAACTTGGATGTCACCCGCCTCACATTCTTTGGATAGCAAACAAGAACGTCTCTCTCCTTTACCGGACGGTGAATGAGCATCTCGTCTTTATTGTTATCTGTCAGGGTTACTCCACCGTACAGGGCGCAGTATATATCATCAATAGCACCCGTAAGTGATGTGCCATTTGCCCTTGAACACTTTGCGGCGACAGCAGGGACGTCGGCCAGATCCTTCTCGTGATAATGAAAAAACCCGAGAACAACAGCCAGAGTCAGGGCGCTGCTGCTCTTAAGGCCGACAGCTCTGGGTATTCTGCTTCTTATACGAACATAAGGGTGATATTCCATACCATACATCCTGTTAAGAAGGTCAAATGTCTTTTCAATGGCAACAGTGTTTTTCCTGTCATGATCCAGAAACTCCACATCGAGTGGTAGATTAACCCCTATTGCTGCTCCTATCCCGTTTGCAAATGCAGAAATTACGGAGAGGCCGCCATGTGTTGTGACCTTCAAGGTGAAATCCCTCTGAACTTCCGGAACTCCTTTCTGAACAGGTCTTCGACCTTCTTGCCTGAAATATCAAACATTTTTTCAAGAGTAGCGAGGCCCTGTCCTATAAACATCTCCTCGCCGTTAATAACCCTCCATCCGTTCTCCTCCATTATCTTAAGGAACATGGTTCTGGGTGGATTGTAAACCAGATCAATTGCAACTCCACTTTTTGCCCTGTGCGGCGGGGGAGGCGGAAGAACCCTCTCCACCGATTCAGGAGTGCAGTTTACCACAATATCGCATAACCTGAACATATCGGAGTAAGAAATGACGGGATAGTCGAGATCATAGGCTTCCAGCTTCCTCTCAGTCAACTCTGGATCCCTGCTTGCAACGTGCAGAGACGCCGGCGAGTATCTGCCTGATATGGCATGCATCACGCTTCTTGCAGCCCCGCCTGAACCGACTATCACCACATTCATGTCGTCGAGGCATACCTTGTTCCTCTCAATGAGACTCTCAAACCCAGCCACGTCAAGGTTGTCCCCTGTAATCCGGCTACCGGAAAAACTCAGAAGGTTTACAGACTGCGTCTTTCCTGCCGCAGGCGAAAGCCTGTCGCAGAAGTCCAGGACAGTGTTCTTGTGTGGTGATGTTACGTTCAGAGCGAAAAAATGATCTCCCGCACGTTTAAGAAATGGCGCCAGATTGCCCGGCGCCAGGTCAATAGCGGCATAGAAAGCATCTACAGCCATCTCACTGAATATACTGTTATAAACAAACTGGCCCGCTGACTGGGATACCGGCCTTCCTATCAATCCTACTAATTTTCCTTCAGCCATTTGCCTAACCCCTCCAAATATTCATCAACCGGCAGTGCCAAATTCCTGCAGGATCCTGGACCATCCAATACCTGCACCGTGATATTGCCTGATCTTACTTTCTTGTCGTATTTTATTGCATCCATAAGCTTCTGGTGCATATCCTCCCCTATGGATATCTGATCGATATTGAAGCGTTTGGCGATTTCATCAATCCGGTCGCTTGCAATATCTTTAATCCCAAACATGCGAAACGTTAGCTGTGATTCGATCCTCATCCCCCACATAACTGCCGTACCATGTGGGATCGTATACCCGGATGCCCTTTCTATCGCATGCCCCACGGTGTGCCCAAAGTTCAGAAGTTCCCTCTCGCCTGACTTTTCCTGCGGATCCGCTGAAACAATATCCATCTTTATTCGAGCACATTTGAATATCAGATCGGGAAGCGCAGGATATCTTGTGAGAGCCGTATAATCAGAAAAAGAAAGAAGATCATCAACGATTGAAGCATCACGTATGAAACCATATTTTGCCATCTCAGCGATTCCCTGCTTTTGATGTTCCTGTCCCTTCTCAAGAAAAGCTGTATCCATCATCACCATGCCTGGATTATAGAATGTACCGACTGCATTCTTGCCGTCCGAAAGATCTATTCCATTCTTTCCGCCAAGGGAAGAGTCAATCATGGCAAGCAGCGTTGTGGGGAAAGCGAGCAGCCCTATCCCGCGCATGTATGTTGATGCGCAGAATCCCGTCAGATCCCCAAGCGTTCCACCTCCAAAATACGCTATTGAAGATCCTCTGTCCAGTCTGCATGATCGCATGACCTTTATCAGATCGATGTATGAGTCAAATGTTTTTAGCCCTTCTCCATCCTCCACTCGAGCAACCTGTATTTCAGGCAATGATTTCTCAATGTTCTCGAACTCTATGTTCCAGGAATTCAGAAATCCGGAGCCCGCAACAATTAGTCCCGTGTTGTTTTCCTTAATGGCAGAAATCATTCTACCGGCTATTCCATTACCGACCAATAACCTGCATTTGGAGGCAGGTGTGTTGCAGGAAAATGTATGTTCGAGCATTTCTGTCCACGCTCACATGCTTTCTCTCTTCATTTATTTATTCTATTGTCCTAATGTGTTTTCACCAAATACTTGTAAATAAGAAGAACAAATGGCTTTTAATGATGTTTTGATACACATGACAACTAAATGTTCAGTGATACCATTGATTTTAGCATGATAGAGGAGGCGGGGTATCCATTTATAAAGTATCATGGGATGATTTGTGGAAACAGGACTGCGGCACTTGTTGCAGCAAATGGCACCATCGACTGGGCATGTCTTCCGAGGTTTGACTCTGATCCGGTATTTGCATCTCTTCTTGACTCCAGGAAAGGGGGCTATTTCTCCATTAGACCTGCAGACACTTCGAATTTAAGGGTGTATCAGAACTACAAGGAAATGACGAACATCCTGCATACCGAATTCATCCGGAATGGCAAGACCGTACTTCGTCTCACTGATTTCATACCTGCTTCTGAATATTCTACAATCAATTTTCCCGAGATACACAGGTACGTCGAAGCTCCTGAGACTGACATCCGGGTCAATGTCGAATTCAAGCCTATCTTCGATTACGCCCGCGCAAAACCAGACATTGAGAAAACTACCTCAGGATACATATTCAAATCAGATTCCCGTTCTGCGGCTATCGTAAGCGATTCTCCGCTCTATCTTAAGGATGATACCGTTGTGGGGTCCTTCCTCCTTAAACGCTATGCGTCTAAGTGGCTTGTTTTGCTAATGGATGTCAAGAATCTGGCAAAGATCACTGATTACAAGTCTTATGAACGCCTGGAGGAGACATCCAACTACTGGAGGAACTGGCTTTCACAGTGCAACTATCACGGCGTTTACAGCCAGCAGGTTTCGAGATCCGCGCTTGCTCTCAAAGGACTGTTCTACGAACCCACTGGCCTAATGGTTGCAGCTCCCACTTCCAGCCTTCCTGAAGCCATTGGAGGGGAGAGGAACTTTGATTACAGGTATGCCTGGGTCAGGGACACCGCCTATGTGGTTGAGGCTCTTTCAATGATCGGATTGAAAAAGGAAGCGACAAAATTCCTTTACGATATGATGGAAAGCATAACGAAGAGCAACCAGCTCCGGACAATATACACAATAGACGGCAGCACATCACTCAGGGAGAGAACAATTGATTTTGACGGTTACATGCATACAAAACCTGTTCGTATCGGGAACAAGGCTTCCAGCCAGCTCCAGATAGATGAATATGGATCAATCATAAATGCAATTTACTACCTTGCAAAGATCGGGGGAATAGTTAACTCATATCTCTGGAACTTCGTGGTTGATTTCCTCAAGACCCTGGAGAAACTCTGGAAGGAACCTGATTCCAGTATCTGGGAGTTCAGGACTGAACCGAAGCACTATGTTTACTCAAAACTGATCTGCTGGTCCGCTTTTGACCGCGCTATTCTAATGGGAAAGATGCTAAAGATGTCCGGTCCGTTTGACGCCTGGCGGGAGATTGCGAACCAGATCAAGAAGGCAATCCTTGACAATGGTGTGGACCCAACCGGTTCTTACCTTACGCAGTATTTCGGTTCCGACCAGGTTGACGGCGCTCTTTTGCGGCTGCCGCTCCTTGGATTCCTGCCCACAAGTGATCCACTTGTTTCCAGAACAATAGAGAAAATAGAAGAGGACCTTATGTACGATGGCTATCTTTTCCGACGATACCTTAATGATGATGGGTTCAGCGTTCCGGATAATGCCTTCCTGCTTCTCTCGTTCTGGTATGTTGAGGATCTCGTATATCTTGGCAAGATGCGTAAAGCACGGGAAGCTTTTGAAAGCCTGATACAGAGGGGAAATCATTTAAACCTCTTTTCCGAGGAGATAGATCTTAAGAATGGCGATATGCTTGGTAATTTTCCTCAGGCACTATCCCACATCGGTGTAGTTAGAGTAGCGACCCGGCTCAACGAGGCATTCAAGCAGAAACTTAATGCCTCAACCGTCAAGAGTAACTATTGAGGTCATTCCAGACCCCTCTGCCGCCTTGAATAGCTTCCCTCACGCCTTCTCAGATTAAAAGATACGAGCAGCAATATGAAACCCGAGGCAAAAAGTGATACGCCAAAGACAATTGTATATGTAACCACATAGCTTATCCTGTAGACGGTGAGCTTAGCGTATGCATTTACGTTTGCATTATTCTTCAGGATAAGCGTCCAGTTGCCTGAATCTCCTGCCACCACATCTTTCTTTAATGAACCGTTTCCTGTGATGTTCCCTATTGCGCTAACTGCCCCAGAGGGGGCAACCAGGCAGGCTGTAAAGTTAGCCCTTGAGTTATTTGCAATCACCGAATAAAAAAGATAATCCCCCTGTTTTATTGTGACATTGTACGTAAGATGATACGAGGACCCCGCCTGAATACTTACGTCCTTTGATTCAGGTGAATCGGATATTATGAATACAACAGATAGCGAGATCAGGACAATAGCTATCACAATAAGGATGTATGACAGCCTAGCAATTTTCTTATAGTCTCTCAGCACCTGTCAGATCCCGCTCCCGTACTATGAGATAACCCTGCATCGTAATAAATCATTTCCTAACCTGAACCATGAGGTCAGGGGATTCATCTATGGACACGATTTCCGCTCTTGTCACACCCTCGATGAGCCTTTTGTGCTTCTCTAGCAACTCTCTTTCTCCATGAAGAATGATGCTGCTTCCTGAGACCTTCCCGGCCTTTGATGCTTCCGATCTGATCATCGATATCGTCCTGATCACATATTCGAGATTCCTGTGCATCTCTTCAGAGGCGGCAGGGTATGAGACTGGCCAGGACTCATTATGAATAGATCCTTCCTTGTTGAGGACTGTATGATACAGTTCCTCTGTGATGAATGGCATTATCGGAGCATACAGCTTAAGTATAGACTCAAATGCAAGATAAAGCGTAGAGGCAATCTCCACTCTCTCGGCAGGATCCAGATCCTCTATCTTCATCCTCGCCTTGGATATTTCAAGGTAATTGTCGCAAAACGTGTTCCAGAAGAAGTTGTCAAGCGCCATGCGAGCTTTGGAAAGGCTGTATGAGTTCATAAATTCCGTTATTGAGCTGGTCACTTCAGAGAGTTCCTTTAAAATCCAGTTTTCAGGCTCTCCCTTTACGCTTTTAACTCTGGAAGCATGATCTTTTCCAAGTGTAGAGACAAGGTTACCGGCGTTAAGCATCTTGACCACGGTCTTGCGCCCTCTCATGAAGTCCTTCTCATCAATCGATATGTCCTCGCCGTTGCCCGAGACTGTCGACCAGTGCCTGACAGCATCAGATCCATATTTCTGGACAAAATCATCGGGTGAAAACTTGTCTCCCCGGCTCTTGCTCATCTTCAGTCCCTGTGGGTTCTTCACTATCCCACTCAGCACTATTTGGTTCCAGGGAATCTCATTGTCATGAATCATTGCCCTGACTATGCTTGTGAATGCCCAGGAGGTGATGATCTCGTGACCCTGGAATCTCGCCGTCATTGGATATATTTTCTCGAACAGACCTCTTGGCTGGCTTGCAAGTCTTGGGGAAAGAGAAGAAGTTGCCCAGGTGTCCATAACATCTGTCTCGCCAACAAATTCTGTCCCACTGCACTTCGGGCAGGTGCCATTGTACTTGGTGAATCTTGGATCTACCGGAAGCATGGATTCATCTGCATAGACAATTTCGCCGCAGTTCTTGCAATACCAGAGTGGAAAAGTGACACCAAAAACCCTCTGCCTTGATATGCACCAGTCAACTTTCAAGCCCCTGACCCAGTTGTCATATCTGACCTTCATGAAATCCGGATACCACTTTATGGAATTTCCTGCAGCATCCATTTTATCCCTGAGATCCAGGTACTTTATGTACCATTGATCCAGGATGCCTATTTCAACGGGGGTGTCGCACCGTTCATGTACATTGACTGTCTGTTTTTTCCTTTCTGATTTCGTTACGAATCCATTTGACTTCAGATGCTCCACAATAATTTTTCTTGCCTCGGTCGTAGTGATGCCAGCACGCACAAAAGTGTCGCCCTTCATTCTGCCGTTTGAATCGATTATCATCCTGGTATCAAGTGAATACTTCCTCCAGAGATCAACGTCATTCTGATCTCCAAAAGTACAGACCATCTCGGCTCCTGTTCCTTTCCCCGGGTCAACAAATTGATCCGAATAGATCTTTACACTGAATTCATATAACGGGACTGATACTTTCTTACCTATATACTCTGAATATCTCGCATCATCTGGATTCACGAACACTGCAACACATGACCCGAGCATCTCAGGTCGTGTTGTCGCTATTTGTATATCTTTAGTATCGACGCCTTTGAATCGAATATAATAAAAATCAGTTTCCCTCTCCATGTCCTTCATATCAATTTGCGAGATCGCCGTCCTGCAGGATGGGCAGATAAGCACAGGTCCTTTGTTCCTGTAGACCCTTTTCTTCCGGACAAGATCCAGAAACATTGACTGCGATATCCTCCTGGACTCTTCGGAATATGTCCTATATGCATTGCCAAGATCTGCGCTGAGCCCAAGTTTCCTGAACATTTCTTTAATTTTAGCCCCTCCTTCGAGGCCTGCCTTGTTGCAAAGATCAATAAACTCTTCCGGCTGAAAATCCCGCAACCTCTTTCCCGAAAGTTTTTCTGAATATTTTTCTGTAGGCAGGCCATTGTCATCAAAGCCCATAGGATAAAATACTTTAAAACCGGACATTCGTTTAAAGCGAGCAATTATGTCCTGGTGAACATATGAAAATGAGTGCCCCATGTGGAGATCGCCAGACACCGTAGGAGGAGGAGAGTCAATTGAATATATCTCGCCTCTGGCGTCAGGGTTGAAGGCATAGGTAGAGTGTTCCTCCCAGAATACCCTCCACTTCTCTTCCATCTTTGCCATGTCCAGATCCATAGAGGATTATTGCTAGGATCTTAAAAATCTAGGCGGTTAAATCATTGATGAGTTCGGTTTGATCAGAACGCCTATCTCATTTCCTGATTGACAGCTTACTGGTCAATTCCTTCATTTCTGCAGCTTCAAGTCCGTGAGAGATTTCTTTCCACCACTTCGCTATGTTTATACCATCATTTGTCCGCCTTGGTATGACATGCATGTGGATGTGGAAGACGCTCTGATTAGCAGTTTCATGATTAGCAAGAAAGAGATTGGTCCCTTCGCAAAAACCGGTATCAACCATATGTGATGAGAGATGACGGGCAACCTCTGCAACCTTCCCGAAAGTATCTGCATCCACCATCTCAAGATATTCAAAATGACGCTTCGGAATTACAAGTGAATGACCTCTGGAAATTGGATTAACGTCAAGGATGACAATAACATCCGAATCATCATATAATCTTGCAGAAGGTATCTCTCCGGCGACTATCCTACAGAATATGCAGTCATTTTTTTCCATGTTATATTGAATGTGCCGATGTATAAAAACTCATTCGGTTATGTCTTTAAATGAAGCCTCCATTAAAATACGATTCAAAAACTTTCTATGCGTTCACATTTATCTTAAATAAAATATTAATCCACACTCATCTAACTGCTAAATAAGGATTAAATGCCGCTCAGAGTCCTATTTTCAGGTTTTAAACGGAAGAGATAAGCTGTTGTAGTAATTACCAGTCTTGCATTCGCATGACAGAGAGTGATAAAATACTACACAAGGTTCTGGTTGAATCCGGACAGGATCCGTCAAGCAAGTCAATCTCTGCATACATTATTGAACATTATCCCTTTCACCCTGGGCCCATTCAGGGAACCCTTACCTATAATGGATATGTAATTTACAGGTCCCAAGAGAGGCACCTCAACATGAATGGATTGGAGGAAACACTTGCAAAACTTGGAATAGAGGCTTCAACAATCATTTTCTTATCCAAGCACAGTTCGCAGGCAAAAATAAAGTCCCTTACTGTTCATGCAATGGGCAATATAGGAGAAGCACTTCTGGGAGGCTTTCCATCGCAGGTCTCCACATCTGATCCTGGAAATATGTCTTCGGCGTTAAGGATTATGAGGAATAACCCTGTCGAAGGTTTCAATATCACATTTGAAGCAACCCATCATGGCCCTCTTGTAAAGATACCATCATTCTTCATCGAGATAGGCACAGAAAAGGAGGACTGGGAGAACAGGTCTGCGCTCGAGACCGTGTCAAAGGCTGTATTGAATTGCAGTGATGATGGTAAAGGCGGTTTTATTGGAATCGGAGGCGGGCACTATTCTCCAAAGATCACCGAATATGCAGTTTCCAGCGGCATCAATGTGGGGCACATACTATCAAAGCACACCCATGAATTCCTTACCGTCGACCTGCTAAAGCAATGCATGGAGAGAACTAAAGGGTTCAGAGGATTCCTGGTGGATTGGAAGGGCACAAGAGGTCCTATCAGGGAAATGGTTAGAAACATTGCGTCTGAAGGATCATTTGAATTAATCTCAATATAAACATATATTTATAGAAATATATATCATTCAGGATATTTATTTTCCTGCTGTTCTACGTGTTTTTGAACTAATTTTAGTTCTAGGCATGACATAATATTTAAATACAATCAAATTCTTTACAATTAAGGTTAAAAGCCAAGGAATAAAGTAAATGGAAGAGTGTGTGGAGGACGAGCCTCCTAATAAAACACCTTTTTTCCGTGCACGCAAGATGGAGAGAGTTCTCAATTTCAAGCGACTTTTTGTGAAATATGAGGGCGGCGGTGTCACGGGTACACAGAAAGACAGGATCTCGAAGTATCACGTCATGAGGGCACGGGAACTTGGATATGACACGGTTTCATTGGGATCCTGCGGCAATTATGGCGCATCGCTTGCTTATTTTGCTGGCAAGTACGGGATGGACTCAATAATTGGGGTACCTTCATCCTACTCTGGGGACCGGCTTTCAGAAATCAGGTCCTATGGAGGCAGCCTTCTTGAGCTTCCGATGAAATACGAAGAGGTTGTTGAGTACATGCGCCAGAAGGCTGTTGAGGAGAACTGGTACGATTCGAATCCAGGGAATTCAAATTCGGAACTGGATTTTCAGGGCTATTCTAAGATTGCTTCAGAAATCGTCAGCCAGCTCGGAAGAAGTCCGGAATTCATATCAGCACCTGTTGGAAACGGTACTACGCTTACCGGTATCTATAGAGGATTCAGGTTGCTCAGAGATGCGGGATTGATAGATTCAGTTCCCAGGTTGATTGCGGCTTCGACAGATGGTGGAAATCCTGTTGTCAGATCATGGAAGAAGGGCTACAAGAAAATCCAAGATCTAGGACCTCTTGATATCAGAGAAACTTCCATAAACGAGCCTCTGGTATCTTATGTATCGTATGATGGCCAGGCGGCGCTAGACTCGATATATGAAAGCAAAGGTTTTGCATTCGAGGTGCCGGATACAGAGATGATGCGCTATTCCCAGCTTTTGATGGTTCATGAGAACGTGGACGCACTTCCAGCTTCTAGTTCAGCGGTCGTGGCAGCCAACAGGGTTGCTCATATGCTCAACAGGAAGATCGATTGCGTTGTCATTATTACGGGTAAAGGGAAAACTTGGAAGATGCAGTAGTTCTTGCAGAATCAGTCTTTGGAACCACATACGGCAAAACTGCCAACGGTCTAGTGAGATTCTCTAGACGTTATAACGTTAGGTATGTTATTGACAGCAGCCATGCAGGTGAAGATGCAGGAATGGTTCTCAATGGAAAGAAATGTGGGATCCCGGTAGTTGCTGCATTGCCTGTCAACGCCGATCCTCCGCTTTCGACTCTTGTCGTTGGCGTAGCAACGGATGGCGGCGTTCTACCCCCTAAATACAGGAAATTTATAGCTGATGCCCTCAAATCTGGCCTGAATGTTGTAAGTGGGCTCCATGAATTCCTGAGCGACGATCCAGAATTTGCAAAGCTTGCCTCAAAGAATGGGAGAACAATAACCGACGTTCGGAAGATGTTCAGGGACAGGAAGGACATGTTCACAGGCAGGATCCTTGATGTGAAGTCTACGAAGATAGCTGTTCTGGGTACAGACAGTGCAGTCGGAAAACGCACCACTTCCGTTTTTCTTTCGGAGAGCATGAAGAAGAAAGGAAACACCTCGGAGATGATAGGCACTGGACAGACTTCCTGGATGCAGGGCTTCAAGTACACAATTGTCCTTGATGCGATTATCAATGACTTTGTCTCCGGTGCTCTGGAAACCGTCACAGTTGATGCCTGGAACGATCTCCATCCTGATTATATGTTCCTTGAAGGCCAGGGATCTGTGCTGCATCCTGCGTATCCTGGGAGCTTTGAGATAATAGGGGCGCTCCATCCTGATGCCATAATACTTCAACATTCGCCTAAACGCTTATACTACGATGGCTTTGAGCAGTTCAAGATCCCGCCACTTGAAAAATATATCCGCATTCTTGAACTCTTATCAGACAAGAAGGTGATAGCTGTCGCCATCAATCGCGACGATATGACAAGCAGCGAGATGCTTGACTACATGGACATGGTGGAAAGGAAGTACGGAATCCCGGCTTTCGATCCGCTTGGAAATTTAGATCAGATCACCTCGTATATCCAGGACACACTTGGGAAGTGATTGGACGTCTGCTGACTATCGGGACAGAATTGCAATCATAGACAGGATCACGGTCTCACTTCCAGTCATTGAGAAGAGAAAGATCAGTTCCAGCATTCTGATTGAATCTCAGGGCGTAAGACATGAATTCCAACTAATCTTCTCATACAGGGAGGATCTCCAGATAACTGAGAACCTGGCAGGGCTCATACTGACGATGCCTGTCATAAACTTCACCTATTTTGCAAAGGAACTGGTGCTCGACTTTGAGGTCTCCGAGACCGACATTTCCCAGTTAAATGCATTCATAAACGTAAACAACAGGGAGGTCTTTGTAAATGCAATTTGCAGAAGAAGGTATGACTTCTACAAGCCAGAAGCTATACCCAAACTGTATGAGATAACTGAAGCAAATGCGAATGGCATTACCAGACTGATTGCTAAAAAGGTCATCCCAAATGCAGAAGGCAAAAAATTTTCGATGAATAACGGGAAGGCTGCCGTTCTGTCAAGCGGTGGAAAGGAGAGCCTCCTGACATATTCTATCCTGAAAGAGGCTAAGTTTGACGTCCACCCAATATTCTTCAACGAATCAGGGGCACACTGGAGAGCAGCTAAACCTGCTTTTGATTCCTTTACGCAGGACAATAATAATACAACGAAGGTATGGTCAAATGCCGACAGGTTTTACAGGTTCTGCCTTGGGCTCCTGCCATTCCTTAACCAGGGCGTGATCAGAAAGAGGACAGATACATACCCGGTACAACTGTTCACTTTTCCCGTATACATAATGTCAATGGTTCCCGTGCTTATATCTCGTGGAATTCCTATTGCATTCATGGGCAACGAGTTTGATGATCCAAAAGACATGCCACCCTTCCATGGCATACGGCACTACCACGCAATCTTCGATCAGACACCCGATTTCACCAACATGATGTCATCATATCTTCTTTCCAAAGGCTTCAACCTCTCAATATCTTCTCTAGTATATCCCGTAACTGCAACAATAGTCGAGCGCATATTGATCCGGCGTTATCATGACATATTTGTTTTGCAGCGATCCTGCCATTCCTGCTCATCTATCGACGGCAGGATAATACCATGCGGTAAGTGTTCAAAATGCATGGGCATAATTATGCTCATCCTTGGATCCGACGGAGATCCTGGCAGGATTGGATATAAAAAGGCGGATATCGAGAACGCAAAGATCAGTTCCGGTAAGCTCCGACTTGATTCAGATGAAATTGAATATCTCTACTCTGTCAACAAGGCAGATTCGCATGTTACAGGGATCCATGTACTTCCATTTGAGGAATATCCGTTTTCGCTTCTCCCGAAAAGAATCCGGCAGGCTGTACTTCCTATATTTATGCAATATACTTCCGGTGTTTATGCCCTCGATAATGGTTCATGGAAGAAGACTCAGAAATATGATTCTATCATGGCAAGAAGCTGATCCTGGCTTTCTGCCGTTGCATATTCGGCCAATGGCGCTGCGTTAAGAGAAAGAAAGCTGTGTCCCCAATTGAACTTTGACATGACCTGTTCCGCAAGTTCTGTGTAACCTGTAATGTAAAGCGCCGCGCAAACGGCCTCGGCTGATGAAAGTACATTCGGCTTACCATAATTCACGGGGTTTGCCGCAAGGAGCGTAGGAAGCTTCCTCTGTCTCCTGTAAACCCCTCTTTCCAGCCTTCCGGGGTTGCTCCAGGATCCGTCAAGTGCGCATAAGCCACATCTCTCTACTGCGGCCTTGTCTGATTTGAGAATATAGAGTTCTGCGAAAGGATTCAGGACAACGGAACAACCAATCCTGTTTTCTGGTATCTGTCCTGCAAGACCCAGTCTCTGGAGCTTCTTCATGGTCGATTTCTTCGGGTCGTCCTCCCCGTAGTATACGAACCTGATAATAACTGATCGCAATATTTTACCAGATGTGATTTCGATTAATTTAATTAGCCTCTGAATGCTATCACAAGATGCATTACATAGTTATCACGGGTGGAGTTATTTCCGGCCTTGGAAAAGGAACTATCACTTCTAGCCTTTCCCACATTCTCTCCAATTCGGGGCACAACGTTTCTGCCATGAAGATTGATCCTTACATAAATTACGATGCTGGCACCATGAATCCTTACCAGCATGGAGAGGTTTTCGTGCTTGAAGACGGCGGGGAAGTGGATCTGGACCTGGGAAACTATGAGCGCTTCCTGGACAGAAACCTAGTCACTGACAACAACATAACTACAGGAAAGATCTACAGCGAGGTAATTCGCAGGGAAAGGGAAGGGAAGTACCTTGGCAGCACCGTTCAGATCATACCGCACATTACAAATGAGATAAAGAGAAGGATACGGGGCCTAGCACAATCTGACTCCGCTGAGATATTGCTCATAGAAGTTGGTGGGACAGTCGGTGACATCGAATCCATGCCTTTTCTTGAGGCACTCAGGGAACTCAACAGGGAGGAACCGAGGAACTCAGTTCTTTTCTGTCACGTTACACTCATACCTGAAGTCGGGGCGAGCAGGGAACAGAAAACAAAGCCAACGCAGCACAGCGTCAATGAGCTGAGGGGAATCGGTATCCAGCCAGATATCATATTTTGCAGACTCAAGGGGCAGCTTTCAGACGATTCAAGAAAGAAGATATCCCTATTTACAGATGTCCCCGAGGCTGGAATAATAGGCGTACCGGATGCAAAGAGCCCATACTGGGTCCCAGAGATCATGAACAAGCAGGGTATCCTGCAGTATATCGAGGCATATTTCGGGATGAAACAATCGACCTTCGTGGATCCATGGAAGAAATACAAGGAGAATATAGACAAAGTCAGGGACAGCGTCAGGATCGCCGTGGTTGGCAAATATACGCACCTGCTTGATGCCTACATGAGCCACAAGGAGGCCTTCACCCATGTTACAGGAGTGACTGGGATAGGAGTCGACCTGGTATGGCTGGATTCAGACAGCCTGAAAGAATCCACGAATGATCTTGAAGGCGTTGATGGCATCCTTGTTCCAGGCGGCTTCGGCTACAGGGGCGTGGAGGGCAAAATTATCGCATGCAGGTATGCAAGGGAGAACAAGATACCATTCCTTGGAATCTGCCTTGGTTTCCAGGCTGCAGTTATTGAATATGCCAGGAACGTTCTTGGTATGCAGGGCGCAAACAGCACCGAGTTTGATCCGAACACCGAATATCCTGTTATTGATCTTCTACCAGAGCAGGAAGGTGTATCTGACATGGGCGGAACAATGAGGCTTGGTGCAAAAAGCGTAGTTGTCAGGGAGAATACGATTGCCTACGATATATATGCGAGCGATCACATATCTGAGAGGCACAGGCACAGATATGAAGTGAACCCCCGATATATTGAAAAGTTTGAAGATTCAGGCATGCACTTTTCTGGCGTGGATGATGCAGGCATCCGTATGGAAATACTTGAATTGAAGGGAAGGAAAAACTTTATTGCCACGCAATACCATAGTGAATTCAAATCCAGGCCCTTATTTCCATCACGTGTCCATAAATATTTGGTGGAAATGGCACTGGAGTACAGGAAGGGAAGATCGAATGAAAGAAGTTCTTAATCATCTTGCAGATAAGATAAACAAGAGGCTTGCAACCGACGAGAAGTTCAAGAAAAAACTGTCTGGCGTAAAGAAGACATTCTGCATCGACTTCGACGGTAAAGACTTTTACAACTTCTCCCTTGAAAACGGTTCGGTTTCCGAGATAATGGACGGAAAGAAGGATGCCGATATTTACATAGAGGTATCTTCCGACCTTTTCAACAAGCTTCTCAGCGGAGAGGAGGATGCAATGTCCGCCTACTTTGAGAAGAAGATCAAGATAAAGGCTTCCCTTATGGATAAGCTTCTTATTAGCGACCTGCTGAAATGATTCCCGATATCAGGGCGTACTCCGCCAGGCTCGAAAATGAGGTTCGCGAATCCTATGAGCTTGCCAAGAGAGCAAGATCTAAAGGCTTCGACGTCACAGACAGGGTGGAAATACCTCTCGCGACCGACATGGCAGAAAGGATTGAGGAACTTATTCAGATAGAGGGACTAGCTGAGATGATCCGCGAGACTTCAAAGACCATGTCCAGGGAGGAATCTTCTATCTGGGTTGCAAGACAGGTGGCAAAGAATTTTCTCCCACAGGGGAAGAAGATAGCGCTCGACAAGGCAGTAAGGGTTGGCCTTGCAATTCTGACCGAAGGGATACTTGTTGCCCCGCTTGAGGGTATCGCAGATGTAAGTGTGCTGCCGAATGATGACGGCACCGATTTTGCATCCATTGTTTACTCCGGCCCCATAAGAGGCGCCGGTGGGACTGCACAGGCTATGAGCGTTCTGATAGCCGATGTCGTTAGAAGGGATCTGGGAATTGGATCCTTCACTGCCACCGAGGATGAAATACAGCGTTACACGGAGGAGATAGATCACTACAACCGGATAAAACACCTTCAGTATCTTCCATCCCCGGATGAAATAAGGCTTGTCGTCTC
The DNA here is from genome assembly GCA_021821635.1 of Thermoplasmata archaeon. Lineage (GTDB taxonomy): Archaea > Thermoplasmatota > Thermoplasmata > Thermoplasmatales > Thermoplasmataceae > UBA582. The sequence continues at coordinate 73,533 of JAKACH010000001.1, forward strand.
AAGATCTCCTGTGATGATAGATGGCGAAGGGAGCGAGGAAGAGGAGGTTTCAGGTCACAGGAACATGACACGGATAAAGAGCAACAGGATCCGCGGTGGTATGTGCCTCGTAATCTCGGAAGGCCTTATACAGAAATCAAAGAAGATACTGAAGCACACCAGCGCTCTTTCGCTTCATGAATGGGACTTCCTGTCAATGATAAGCGGGCAGAAGAGCGACGACTCGGGCGAGTCGATCGAGAAGTCTGAAAAATTCCTGAAGGATATAATTGCAGGTAGGCCGGTTTTTTCGCATCCATCGAGGCCGGGAGGATTCCGGCTTCGTTATGGAAGATCCAGAACTTCCGGGCTTGCGGCAGCATCGATCAATCCCGCGTCAATGATCATTCTCGGCGGTTTTATCGCAATCGGATCACAAATCAAGGTGGAACTTCCTGGAAAAGCTGCTGCTATAACCCCGTGTGACAGCATAGAGGGACCTATGGTTCTTCTTGATGACGGACGGCATATACGAGTTAACACAATCAAGGATGCCAACGATGTTCTGGAACACATCGTTCAGATCACCGATGTTGGTGAAATATTGATCTCATACGGTGACTTCGCCGAGAACAACCACAAGCTTGAAAAACCACCCTTCACAGCAGAGTGGTGGAATATTCTTGCAAGGAAGATCCTGGGTGCTCACATGGATCATGATAAGATTACATGCCAGGAGGCATTCGAGATCTCCAGAAAGCATGGCATTCCGCTCCATCCGAAATTCCTCTACTTCTGGCACGATATAACAAATGACGAACTCAAGCTTCTGGTGGACGAAACGGCTTCAATCATGGCCGCCGATCATGTCAGCTATAGAAAGACAGACCGCATCCTTGACATACTGATCAAGCTAGGAGTGCCATTCAGAATTGAGAGCGGCAGGCGAATATTTCCGCATGATCCTGAAATCATCATTCGGACACTTGGCCTGGATAGACATTCTAAAGAAGATATTTTTTCAAAGATAGATGAAGGAAAAACAGTTGTAGAAAACCTCAGCATGCTTTCTGGTGTGACAATAATGGAAAGATCTCCGACCAGAATCGGTGCCAGGATGGGCAGGCCAGAGAAATCTGGCGATCGCAAGATGAAGCCCAAGGTCCATGTACTCTTCCCTGTGGAGTCATACGGTGATAACAGGCGGTCAATAATAATGGCCGAGGACCGCGCTTCTGATG
>JAKACH010000023.1 GCA_021821635.1 Thermoplasmata archaeon
ATGTAAAGCTGCATATAAGGAGAAAAAGCGCTCAAGCCAATTCCGGTCAAAAGCGTAAATAGCAGGTATGAAAGCAGGACCTTGCCTGCTGCCGAAACTCCGCCTGTATCTTCTTTTTCAGGCTTGAAAGGCGGAATGCGCTGCATAATAAAAAGAGACACGGTCGAAAAAATTAAAGAACCGGCAAATAGGACAACGTAGGCTATCTTAGTGCTCCCGAGGAGAAAAAAGATCATGGAAGCTATTCCATATCCTACGAGCGAGAAAAGCCTCAGAAACAAATTTCTTCTTGAAAAATATAGGTTCCTCTTCTTGGATCCAATTGCAGACGGAACCCACGCATTCCAGGTTGTACCCGAAAATGACGAAAAAAAGACCCTGACAGAGAGGAGGACAATCATGAGAAAAGAAAGAAGCAGGTATCCTCTTAAAAATACCAGAAGTGCTATTAAAATCCAGACTACCCGGTCAAAGATCGTTATCTTGATAGTTAAAGACCGAAGATCAACAGTCCGCCTGGATAACTTTACGGCAAAATACTGCGCAAGGGGTACAACAAGATACGGTATACCAATAATATAGCCAACAGGCGCAGTGGGTCCAATCACAAGAATAGAAAATGCCACTATATACGGCGATGTCATGTTGCTGTATATTGTCCAGAAAACACCATCGCTTATTGACAGGTCCATGGTTTTCTCTTCATCTGTTCCAGAACCAAGGAACCACTTCCTGTATCCTCTTTTAAAATAAGCGCCGATCATAGCTTATGTTCCATTACTTGCGATTTATACAACACATCTATTATTGTCATTTATGCTTCTTCGAATTCCATATGCATAGAGTCGGCCATTATACGTTCGTAAACATGATTGTATTCCCGCTTCCTGTCGACACAATCATTGGCAAATATATCTAATTACTGGGAATGACCGATTCACGAGATTAAATGTGCAGCCAGTTGCAAGAAAAAAACCTGGATAAATAAAGAATGCCCCCAATCATCGATAATTGAGAATATTCAGAAAATATATGTCAATCCCAAAGGTAAGCAAAAACCAGAAAATTAAGGAGTTATATTATAAATGACTGGAATCACTGTATCATGCGAATCATTGACCTACATGAAGACTTTGGCATAACCTCAACCACAGAGAATGTCTTTACTGGTACTTCACAATCGTCTATATCGAAACTGAGGGAGTACGGAGATGTCCTAATTTTTTCAGCTATTTTTCCTTTCAGAAGGGTGTGGACAAAATCAAAGCCATCCATTGATCTGAAGCAGAAACCCGCAGAATTTACCTGGGTCCCGGATTACTCTGCACTCATTCAACAGGCGAATTTCTATTCTTTTCTGCGCAGCACAATGACAGTGGATTTTGTCTCCAGAGCTGCTGATCTGAAGGGAGAGATGCCTAAATTCTTAATATCTGTTGAAGGGGCAGATACTATTGCTGATCCTACAGACATATATTCCCTCTATGATCTTGGAATAAGATGCATCGGCTTGACATGGAATTACGATAACAAATATGCGGCTTCATGCTATTCAAAAAAAGACTATGGCCTGACCGGGGCTGGCGAGGAACTTGTTGATCTGTGTAATGAACTGGGCATAATAGTAGACACAGCTCATACCAGCAGGCAGACAACTCTTGACGTATGCGAGTATTCCAAGAATCCAGTGATAATGACGCATACAAACATCAGGAAGCTCTTTGACCATGCAAGAAATGCTGATGATTCAATGCTACAGGCAATATATTCCACTCATGGCATTGTTGGTATAAGCGGAATCGCTGAAATGTTGTCTTCAGAACCAACTATAGACGATATGAGAAAAAACATCAATTATCTTGGTGAAAACTTCGGATGGGATATTGTTGCCGTTGGATCTGATTTTCTTGGCATGAGGGGCGGAACAAAGGGATTCACATCATTCTCTGATATCCGAATGCTTGCAGAATCAGTAAAGCAGCCCGATCAGTTACTTCATGCCAATGCAGAACGTGTTATCAGGGCAGTTTTAAGATAAACTGAACAGGTAAAGATTTTAGTTATCCTGCGATACTTAATTATGGAATTCAAACTGGGCATAGAAAAATTGCTTCCTGAGCTCCCAAGCAAGCCGATCGCTTTATTGACGAATGCGTCCGGCGTAACTCAGGACCTTATTCAGAATATCGATCTAATGATGAAGAAGGGTGCGAATATAAGGAAGATATTTGCTCCTGAACATGGTATTTATGCCGCTCTTAAGAATGGCGAAATGGTCCAGGACGAAACCTATGCAGGGATTCCAGTCAAATCCATCTATACTGAGAAGTCGCACGAGATAGATCCTGCTGAACTGGAGGATGTAGAGACAGTTATATATGACATTCAGGACGCAGGCGCAAGGCCTTATACCTATATATCATCATTAAAGCACCTTCTAACTGCCACAGGAAAGTCAGGCGCTCAGGTGATAGTTTGCGACAGGCCCGCACCTCTTTCAGGATCTATAGTGGATGGTCCGATGATGCAACCTGGGTTCAGATCTTTCGTTGGAATTGATGATTTTCCGCTAAGATATGGGATGACAATTGGTGAAATGGCACAGTACCTGAACAGGGATATAAACGCAGATCTCAAAATATCAACCATGTCTGCTTACAAAAGATCCTATTATTATGATTCTTATCTGAAACATTTTGTGCCGCCTTCACTCAATCTTCCAACGCTAAACGCGCTGTTTGTATTTGTTGGAATGGTTCTCGTTGAATCCTCAAAAGTAAGCGTTGGCCGGGGAACGCCTTATCCCTTCTCACAGTTCGGTTACAACGGCGCATGGTCCCTCAACCTGAAGGAACAACGGGGTGCAATATTCCGAAAGATAATGTTCATTCCAAGCCTCGATCCGCTATCAGGACAAAAGCTGGAAGGTTTTTCGATCCATATCGAGGATCGCAAGATATTTCGCAGCACCACTCTTGCAATAAGAATACTGAAGCATCTATTCTCGCTTGATCGAGAGAACATTGATTTCAAGCACCTTTCTATCCTGTATGGATCCGATGATCTGAGAAAATTCCTGGAAGACGATATGGGCGTGAGGGAAATAGCTGAAACATGGATCGACTCCTCGACGGACTACATAGAAGCAAGGCAGGCTTTCCTGCTTTACGACTAGTAACAAGATCAATAGCTAATAATATTTACCAGGGATTACGCGTCATGAAGATTAAGAGTCTTGAGTATAAGAAGATCAACATTGAGATGAAGAAGCCTTTCAAGATTGCACTTGGTTCCACAGACTTTTACGAAGGGTACTTCGTCAAGGTCACGACAGACAGTGGGCTATCCGGTTACGGCGAGGCAATCCCGACCCCATTCATCACAGGAGACACAATGGGATCTGTCGAGTCTGAGCTTTCTATTTTCAGCCAGGCACTCAAGGGCATGGATCTGTCTACGGAAGCACTCAACGAAAGGATGAAAGCGCTTGCCAGAAGCTCTAAAGCTAGCAGAGCAGCGGTGGACATGGCACTTTACGACATAATTGGAAAGAAGGCAGATCTTCCTCTCTACATACTGCTTGGGGGTTACAGAACAAGCATGAAGACATCATATACTGTCGACCTGGTGGACGCCCCTCATGCGAAGGTTCAGGCAAAAGAGCTACTGGATGACGGTGTGGAATTCTTCAAGATAAAGCTGGGCAAGTCAATAAATGAGGACTATGAGAGGGTCAAGGCGGTCAGGGAGGTAATTGGATCTGAACATTCAATCTGCGTAGATTTCAACCAGTCCTACAGCCCCAAAAAAGCTGTCGACCTTTCAGGAAAGATAGAGAAGTTCGGCATCGAGTTCCTCGAGCAGCCTGTGGTTAGAGACGACGTCAAGGGAATGAAGTTCGTCCGTCTCAACTCTTCAATTCCGGTTATGGCGGATGAAGCAGTATTCACCCTCGCGGATCTGAGCAACGTCGTTTACGAGGAAGCTGCAGACTATGTCAACATAAAGCTGATGAAATGCGGCGGCATAACGGATGCCCTTAAGATAGTGAAAGCTGCCCAGGTATTCAGGATGCCATGCATGATGGGCTGCATGGTTGAGACGAAGCTTGCAAATACAGCAGGTCTCCATGTCGCTCTGGCACAGCCGAATTTCGCTTATACGGATCTTGATGGTTTTTCAAGCCTTAAGGAGCCCGGAGTCTCAGGCGGTCTAACATTCGTGAAGGGCATTAACCACCCTCCGAAAGAAGGCGGCATCGGCGCAACCCCTATTATGGCGTTTTGAAAGATCAGAAATAGCCGAACGCCCTGAATACAGCTCCCGCTATTGCATCGACCTTCGTGCTGAAAGTCGAGATATACCCTACACCATCTGGAAAGAGACCTAAATCTGCAGGTACGCCGGTGCTGATGAATACCGATCTCCTGCCTTTCATCTGTTCGACGATGGCCATGTAACGATCCTTCAGGTGCTCATTCCTGCCTATTACAATCATCTGTTCGTATTCTTGATACGATGATGCAGGGTCATCTGAGGTGAAGCTCTCCAGCTTAAGCCCTGTTTCTTTCAGTCTCTTAATAATTCCTCGGGAATTGGTGAACGAATCTCCTACGATGCTTTCTCTTGTATCATCCAGGTATAGAATGGCAGTCGTGGTTTCTGGGTTGAGAGGTACAAATGTTTTCTTTATGGCGTTACTTATAAGCGCGAATGCATTCAATATATCATTCGGTGGCTCTACATTAGCCTTCTTCGATGGAAGCAGATTGAGTATTCTTTCTGCGCTTGCTTTCTCATCCCTCATCTCCAGGTACTGTGACATTTCCATTGCCCTGTCGATATCGACGCATTCCAGTATATCTGCGCCTGCCCTGGATGCTCTCTTTCCCATCTCCTCAGTAGAGAAATCCTTTGACACAGCTTTCATGTTAAGCGAATCTGTTATTGCCAGCCCGTTGAATCTAAGGTCTTTCCTCAACATATTGTATATTGCAGGAGAGAGGGTTGCTGGATTAGAGTCGTCTATGGCGGTGTACAGCACATGTGACAGCATGATGGAAGCTACGCCTTCCTTCACGGCTTCCTTGAATGGAAACATATCACTCTTGATTGCTGCCTTGCTCCTTTCATCCCTGGGCAGCATGAGGTGGGAATCACCGAGGACACCGCCATGTCCGGGGAAATGCTTGGCGGTAGCCGCAACCCCGAATCTCTGAATACCTCGGATAAAGGCTTTGCCATGTTCTGCAACAACCAGTGGATCATAAGAAAAGCTGCGCTCGAGAATAACCTGGTTGTACGGGCTCGAAAGATCAAGAACAGGAGCCAGATCCCAGTCTATGCCAATATCCTTCAGATCATATCCTGTCCTGGAACCCACGTATTCGGTAAAGCGCAGATTGTCCAGGTTTCCAAGGAAGGCGTTACTTGGATTGTAGTTCAGGAATGCAAGTCTAACAACATTACCACCCTCCTGGTCTACTGCAATGTAAGGTTCCCTGGCATCTTTTTCAATACTGTAAAGGTGCTTTATGGTGTGTATCAGTTCGATCAGGTCTTTCCTGTCCGAGAAGTCTTTGCGCACCAGAACTATGGTGGATGGAAGTAGTTTCCCAACAAGACGAAGCGATTCCTCCCTTTCATGGCCAATTAAACCTGTCTGTATGAAGTAACCCGGTCGCATGCCACCTCATTCCACAAAAGAGTTAAAGTTAGCGATCCTTCGGACTTCTGGTCCTGACGGCGTAGATGGATAGGAATGACTGCTTATCCTTTCCATGGAAGATCGTTTGATTTGCCTTAGCCGTTCGAGTGCTATTCGTCTGATCTCCTTCAAAATTAAGGTTTCTGGCAAACTTCGGGAAGGCGCTCGACGAGACTTCCAGCCTTATTCTCTCCCCTCTGGCAAATCTGTAGGAGGTATTCCACATGTCGATCGAGACCTGATATACTTTACCCGGGACAGTCTTTACTGCAGATTTCATGCCATTCCTGTATCTCATCCTTACAATACCATCACAAAGCCTGATAGCCCTGAGATCTGGAAGAACTGTGAGCAGTTTTGCAGTGAAGTCTGTGTCTGTTGCCGATGTGCTGACACTAATGTTCAATTTTACCGGCCCAATGATTGTGAGAGGCTCATCAAGTGCATCTGTTGTATATACGAGAACATCGTCCCTGCGTTCAACAGAGGAATAGTCATCCGGTCCGCCTATCTGTGCATAATTCTGATCTGCGATGAATGGAACAGGGTTTTCTGGATCGTATGTGTAGGTATCCTTTCCATCCTCGTAAGAAGGCTTATGAAGCTGAAGCTTTCCGTCGCCGAACCTGCCGTTTGCATTTCCGTTTGAGGATAGATATAGCTTATATTCTGATGCATTCTCCGGCGGCCAGGCGTTAATCTCAGTCCATTCATTGCTTCCCATGATGAATATTTTGGCTTTCTTTTCAAACGGAAAATCTTTCCTTGATGCTTTGAGATAGAAGTCAAGCCATCTTGCCTCGACATCCAGAAGATCAATGAGTGCGTTAGGTCCAAAATCGAATTCGCCTATCACTCTTGAGGTATTTACGGCATGCCCCCAGGGTCCCATTATCATGAACTGGTTTTTTGCAACTTTTACTTCCGAATGCCTGGACATGGCTGAGAAATTAAGCGGAGTGCCTATCTGCTCATCGTCATACCAGCCTGAAACGTGAAGAACAGGCACCTTGACTCGATCAAACTTGTCCTGGTACGATATATCTTTCGTGTAACTGTCGATCTTCTGGTGATCAAGCCTTTTATGCCAGTGAGGTATTTTTCTCCCGGTCAGGAGATCCATCTCTCTCATTGGAAGGTGTCTGTAAACTTTCTGCCAGTCGACCGGCTTGGTGTTCTGAAGCGCTTTTCCTGACACAAGAAATTCCCAAGATACATTCAGGGGCGATGCCACTCCCGTCGGGTCTTCCACAAAAGGATCGGATGGCGGAACAACAGATATCATTGCCTTGAGGGCTGGGGGTTGTAGAACGGCGGTATACCACTGGATCCTGCCTGAGTATGATGCTCCCCATGTAGCCACCGATCCGTCGGACCATGGTTGTTTTGCAATCCACTGAATCGCATCAAAACCATCTTTACCCTCAGACCTGTAAGGCTCGAAGATACCATCGGAATCTCCACGTCCCCTCACATCGCATGAAATGAAGACATACCCTCTGGAGGCAAAGAATTTTCCTGTCGACACTATGGGATCTGTTGTCTTGCCATACGGTGTCCGGAGCAGAATAGCAGGCTTCTTCTTCGCCTTAGAGAGCCCATAGATATCGCTGGATAAATCAACGCCATCTCTCATTGGAATCTTCACGTCCCAGAATATGTCCACGTCGTCGTTCATATGAATGGTGATACCTTGCAGATTATAAATAAAAGTGCAGGAAGGATCAGAATATTTTATTTCAGTCAATGATTACCGCTTCCATGGTGGAAGAGAGTGAAGATCTGGCAGTCAAGTTGCGGGATCACACAAAATCGAACATACCTGAAGTTTCACATGGCATGACCGTTCTCGTGGCAAAGGACAAGAAAAAGCTGTTCTTCGAATCGCATGGAAAGATCGACGAACTGCATTTCACCTATACCAACGATACAGTCTACGATCTGGCTTCACTGACAAAGCCGCTGGCCACTTCGACGCTGGCTTTCAAACTGATAGACAGCGGGAAACTTTCCATGGAAGACACGCCTTCATCCCTTGGACTGTTCAGCGGAATGGATAATTTAGGAAAGTTATCAGTCAAAGCACTGCTATCCCACACATCAGGCTTGACTCCAAGTCTTCCGCTGTATCGCAGAGGTAAAACAAGGGAGGCATACCTAGCTGGAATAAATGACGCTGCTGCTTCTGCCTCACCATATACGGAGGAGAATTACAGCGATCTCAACTACATACTGATGGGATACATTATAGAGGAAATAACCGGCAAAACTCTGGATAAGGCCTGGGAATCCATGGTTGCACGACAACTGGGCCTGAAGCACATAGGGTTTCTTCCCAAGGTTGCCAGGGAGAAAATCGCGCCCACAGAGTCAGATCGATCAAGAGGGCAGGTCTGGGGCGAGGTGCATGATGAGAATTCTTTCTACTCCGGCGGAGTTGCGGGTCATGCTGGCCTCTTTTCGGATGCATCTGATATATTTTCATTTGCTTCAAAGTACATACAGGGGAAAATAATCTCAAGATCCAGTTTTTTAAAGGCAACTAGGCCTGCAAATGAGTATATAGGCGGTTCTTTCGGTTATGGTTGGATGATAAACACACCAAGGCCCACCAGGCAGAGCCCTGCCTTTGATTATGCGAGATTTATAGGTGACATTGCTCCATTTGGTGCATTCGGCCACACTGGATTCACTGGCACCTCTATAATGATTGATCCTGTCTCATCTGTATTGGTAATAATCCTCAGCAATCGTGTGTATCCTTCAAGGGAGAATGTTAAGATATTGAGATTCAGGAGAACTTTCCACAACCTTGTATTCAGTTCTCTGCTGACTTAGAAGAACCTTCGTCACTATGCCCTGCTTTCAGCCTTTCTATTGCAGCCCAAAGTTTGTAATCTGACTTTTCCAGGGTTCTTATGGCATCATCCCGGCTGACTGCGAACTCATTCATCAAGAATGATATTGCCCTTTCTTTCAGCTTGGCGTTGAATGTTACTCCCATGTAAGACATCATATTATCGTAAACCCTCCCAAGTTTTATTGCGATAGTGGTGCTCATCGCATTCAGGGTCAGTTTTTGCGCCGTTCCAGCCTTCATTCTCGTCGATCCCTGAATGACCTCTGGTCCCGTGTCCAGGACAATGCAATGCGAAGCCTCCTTCTCTATCACGCTGCCGGGATTGTTCACAATGCCTATGGTCGATGAACCGATGCTATTGCCATATTTCAGTGCAGCAAGAACAAACGGTGTCCTCCCGGACGCTGAGATTCCAACCACGATGTCATGCCGTTTAAGGTCAATTTTCTTCAGTGCAACGACGGCAGCCTGAGTATCGTCCTCCGATCCTTCCTGGGATTTCAGCAACGCATCAAGGCCGCCTGCCATGACATACAGAAAGGTCTTGCTGTCTAAACCATAAGTAGGATCAAGCTCGACAATGTCCTGCACCGCGATCCTTCCACTGGTTCCAGCTCCGACATAAATCACCCTGCCGCCTTTCTTTATACCTGAAAGGCAAATGTCTGCAGCTTTGGCGATTTCTGTTACTGATGCCTTTACGGCTTCGAACGCCTGAAAATCCTCTTCATTTATTATTCTAACAATGTCTTCTGTTCTCTTGCTCGAAATGCCCCTGGTCTTTGGGTTGTTTCCCTCAGTTGTCAAGTATCACACCTGGTTCCTGAAATCATAATATATTCCGTTCTTGATGACGCCAGCGACTTTATTTCTTTTATCAATTATGGTGATGTTCGCCTTCTTTCCAGGTGCAATGGAGCCCTCGTCAGAAAGGCCAAGGATTCTTGCCGGGTTGGTTGATAAAAACTTCACAGTTTGCAGGATAGAGTAACCCTGATCTATGAAGTTCCTGTATGCAGAATCCATTGTGAGCACGCTTCCAGCTATCACTTCCGTCCCGGTCACAGTGCATCTTCCGCTTTTTAATGTAACACTAAGGCACCCAAGTCCGTATACTCCATCAGGCATCAAAGTTGCCGCAATAGAGTCTGTTATCCCGATTATCTTGTCCTCTCCCTTTGATCTAACCGCTAGCTTAATGATCCCTGGAGATAGATGATTCGGATCGTTTATGATCTCTGCATTGATAGAATCGTTTATCAATATTTCGCCGGCAATTCCAGGTTCCCTGTGAAAGATGGAGCGCATTGCATTGAACAGATGCGTAGCCTCTGTTGCACCAGCTGATATAGCTTTTCTAGCTGTAACTGCATCAGAATCGGAATGACCTATGGAAGGTATAATCCCTCTTTTTGAAAGGTATCCGATCAGTTCCATTGCCCTACCGACTTCAGGTGCGATATCCACAATCCTCACCTCAGAACTCAATTCTCCTGTAATATTGATAAAATTCTCTATCGACGGTTCGAGCAGTAAAGTCTCATTATGTGCTCCTTTCTTTGAACGGCTTATAAACGGACCCTCCATCCTCGCTCCTATTACTTCGGCATATGGTTCAGTGAGAACAGACGATCTGGCTATCTTTACCGATTCTAGAAAAGCCTGCGTTGTTTTCCGATCCGAAGAAACAAGAGTAGGAACTATCTTCAAAGTACCAGTCTTAGGAAGAGCAGTCAACCATTCAGCCATTAGGTTCTTATTAAGGGAAGCAGTATCAACTCCAAGCATGCCATGTGTGTGCACATCAATGAAAGAAGGCACAGCCGTATAGTCGGTCAGATCTAACTCGAATTGAGCTTTGTCAGAGACAGAGGCAATGAAGCCGTTCCCCGTCGTGATCGAAACATCATGCAGTAATCTACCATCAACGACTGCATTGGAAAACCTATAACTGCTTGCAGATGGCACCATAACAGATTATTCCGTGGTATTAGGATTTCATGCCTTTGAACCTATAGTCAGGAAGTAATAACCTTTGTGAGCTTTGAGGGCTTGTCCGGGTCTAGTCCAAGAAAAACCGCCCTGTAATAAGAGAGCAGCTGCACAAACAGGACTTTAAGGATTGAATCAGCAATTTCGCTTTTGAATCCTATCTTGAATTCTTCATGTATGATAGAATCAAGATCCAGGACATTGCGGCTCAGCTTCGACAACTCGAGCTTTACAGAGTCTTCTTTCGAGAGGATGAGAACAGTCCATGAATCGTCAAGTATTTGCTTTGGACCATGCAGGAATTCCCTTGTGGGATACGCATCTGTTATCATGGAACAGGACTCCTTTAATTTCAGCGCCCCTTCACGCGCAACAGGGTAATCAAGACCAGAACCCAGGAATACAACCTTTTGAAGAAGACCTTCTGCCAATTTCTTTATCTCTTCTTCCCGATCCATTATAATTTCGAATCCTTCTTTGATCTTTCCAAGCAGGCTGCTGAATTCTTCACGTTCCCCGGCAAAATAAATAGAAAGTGAGGAGAGCAACTGTCCCATATGGCTTTTAGTGGCAGCAATGGATTTCTCAGGACCGGCAGGTGTTATAATTGATGTATCTGAGAGTTTGGCAAGGCTTGAACCAGGAACGTTAGTTATCGACAGTATTGAAGCTCCGTTCCTCTTTCCAAAATTCGCCGCAGAAACTGCATCGGAAGTTTCTCCTGATTGGCTGAAAAGTATAACTCCTCTGTTCTTGAAATTGAATTCGCCATTCATGAACCTGGGAAACTCAGAGGCAAAAATCGGGACAGAAAACACATTTCTCTTGAGGAGAAGGAGTGAAAGATAATAGGCAGCGTTGTAGCTGGTTCCGTTACCTGAAGTGATGCATCCATTTGATCTTTCAACATGACGAAATGCCGAAGCTGAATTTTTGCTGTCTTCTGATAAATATTTGTCGAGAAGGTCCTTCTCCTCCCTGATCTCCTGTATCATGTAATGCATTGTTTCGCAATAGCAATGGTATATAATAAATGCCGATCCCGTTCATATTAAGAAACAAAAATCATAAAATCAGCCGATGAACTGTAGTTGCATGCAATATGTCTCAATAAGTGTAGCCGATCTCCGCGCTGAGCCAAAGTTCACATCTGAAAGGATTTCGCAGTTAGTTTACGGGGAAGAGTTGAAAATAATCGAGAATGGGGAAGAATATTCGCTTGTTGTTGGGAGCGACGGTCTTCAGGGCCACATAAAGACTGCTCTAATAAATGAAGGTCCCGCTAAAACACATAAACTGACTCGACGATACAGGTATGGTGAGATAATAATTCCATTTGGCGGATATGTTTCCAGAGACGAAATAAAGAAGTTTTCTATCCCGGGCCAATTCTTGGCCCCAATTTCAAAATATGACTATAAACCGACTGAACTTTCAAGCAGGTTCCTGGGCATTCCATACCTCTGGGGAGGGACCTCAGAATTTGGATTTGACTGTTCTGGATTTACCCAGAGACTCTATAGATTTTCTGGTGTCGAGCTTCCAAGAAACGCTGATTGGCAGCGTGATTATATTGATGAAGTCCCATCATTTAAGGAAGCTTTGCCAGGAGATCTTATATTTTTCAAAGGTCATGTTGGCCTGCATCTAGGAAAGATGCGCATTATGCACGCTAATGGAAGGCATGCCTCAGTTACCACAACAGATTTATCGGACCAGAGTGAATATTCAAAACACCTTCTTGATATATTTGAGCAGATCGGAAGAGTGAACATGGGATCCATAAAGTTGGGGGAGCCCATAAAGAAGAGGTATGTTTAAACTATTATTTAAGGGAAAATAATTCCTCAAAATTTCTCCCAGGTGTTATCTTTCCAAGAACCGGCCCTGACATGGTTCCAACATCCGTCACTCTTCCTGGAGCATTGTGTACTGTCTGGTTTGCGAGTATGGCAAAACCGAGTGATTCCCTGAGTTCATCGTCTATGCCTCTGCTTGAAAAAGTTGATACTCTGCAGGTAAAAAGTTCTTCGAGATCAGACATAATAACTTTGTTTTTTGAACCCCCTCCACCTACTATGACCTCTTTTGGGGCATCTGGTAAATATCTGTTCGCCTGGTCATATATGCTTTCTGCCGTAAATCTCGTTATAGTTCTGATCAAATCCTCCTTTGAAATTGATGGAAATCTCTTCAGTATCTTTTTAAAATATTCAATGCCGTAATACTCTCTTCCGCTGTTCTTCGGTGGATCAAGCTTAATGTATCTATCACTCATCAGGAAACTCAACACTTCTTCAACTATCTTACCACGAGACGCGACAGTACCATTTTCGTCAAATCTGGCTCCGTAGAAACGGTACATAGCCTGATCAATTAGCATGTTTCCCGGACCGGTGTCAAATGCAATAGGTCCATCTTCTCCCAAGTACGTTATATTTGCAATCCCCCCAATGTTTAACGTTAGTATACCTGAATCTCTGAACAGAATATAGTCACTTATTGCAATTAACGGAGCTCCAAGTCCATCGTATGCCATATCAGTCACTCTGTAATCAGAAATTGCTGTTTTTCCTGTCCTTGAAACAAGTATAGAAATTTCACCTATCTGAAGAGTTGCATTCTGCGGTCTTTTGATCGAAGGTCCGTGATAGATAGTATGCCCTGAATAGGATATTAAATCATATTCCATATCTAATGAAATGACGGAATCTGCTATCTGTAGGCCAAGATCCCAATTTAGTTTTGATATCTCCTCTGACGTTGTTTTAGTTTTCTCTGCTGCTTTCAGAAGGCGTGATCTTAGGCCATTTGAATAAGGAATTGTGTAACCCTTTAGTATTTTGTAAGTTGTTTTAAGATTGTATCCATTAAATTGAATATTTCCAATAGTCAATCCATCAGCAGAAGTGCCAGAGACTATGGATACAATTTTCATGCTGGCGAATAAATGTTGGCCTTTTAAATATACGCTTAAGTTTTTGACCAGGGGTTTAGAATTAATTATTTTGAGCAACTCCTGAACACTCATTCAGTAAAAAGGGAGAATTCGGTCCAGCTCTGGATAAGAAGATAGACAATATCACTACTAAATTTAGCGAAATGCATTAGCAGGAAACATAATCAAACCAATCAATAAAGTAAAGCTTAAAAGATTTCTTCTTTCAATTCTTTACACAATTACTCTTGATATGATTCAACAAAAAAATTAAAAAACAAATTAAAAATAAGAATCGAGAACCGAATAGCTAAGAAAGTTTTAATACATGTATTCAGTTGCCGTTTTCAATGTTAAACCTGAAAAAAGCATTTATGCTTTTCTTGACAGTCGGAGTTATGCTAACTGCTAGCTTTGTATTCATGGTTTCTTCGAATGCCTTGAATGGAACGTATGGTGGAAGCTCTTTTGCGAACTCAAGCGGTACAAACAACTCAACTGGGACATTTATTTTTGGTTCCCCTCTTGACACATCGGTTGCAGATCTCAATCCCTTGACGGCAACTAACTCACTCGCGACAATACTTGTTGGCGAGATGTATGCTACATCGCTTGGTTTCCAGTGGATAAGTGGTAATTTTTCGTCCTGGCTCGCGCAGTCTTGGACTGTTACCAACAACGCGAATGGTACTGAGACAATAGTATTCCACCTGAATCCAAACGCTGATTGGGTTAATGGATCCACTGTTGTCGGACAGATAACATCTGCGGATGTGCTTTTCACCTTTAATGTATTGAAAGCAAACACCTCCCTTGATGGATTTGGCATATCACCCCACATACTTGCAATGTACGCAAGCGGTTCTACCACAGTTACATTCGTGATGAAGTCACAAAACGCTCTATGGTTCCAGTTCCTAGCCCTTCAGACTATAATACCGTCCGCCTGGGCACAGTATGATTCAGGAAACCTTAGCAATATTGGTGGATATACCAACATGGGTCCATTTGGTCATGAGATAGAAGCAGGTCCGTTCATACTCTCCACAATTACATCAGCAGGCGCAACCATGGTTCCAAATACACACTTCTGGATGGGAACCCCTAAGATTAAGCAGTTTGATATAGAGAAATTTTCAGACACTGCAACAGCAGATCTTGCATTAGAGAAGGGAACGATAAATGCAGTAAACCCTGCCTTGAGCGATTATAATGCTATGAAAAACATTTCATCAGTTACTGCTATCAAGCAGCCAGAGAACTACGTCTTTTACCTCTGGTTTAACTATCATGTAGCCCCTTTCAACAATCTTCACTTCAGACTTGGAATGGCATATGCCCTCAACAAGACGAGAATAATGGCCAAGGATGAAGATGGAGTTGGAGCTGCGGGTGCTGCTAACATGTCATTTGGCGGTTTACCTGGTATAATGAAGAGTGATTGGGCACCTGGTCTTACATACTACGGGTATAATGTTACTGCAGCGGAAGCTCAGTTTGAACAAGCTGGTTACCATATCGGCTCAAGTGGTTACTTTGTTAACAATACAACGGGCAATACCGTGACCTTCCAGATACAAGAACCTTCAGCCGTTGCTGACTGGGTCGCTGCTGGTACAAGTATAGCCAATGAACTCAAAGCCGCACATATTGATGCTAGCATAGATGTAATTCCAATTGGAACATGGGTCTCTAACGATCTCAACATATCTAACTTCAATCAGGCCACATACTTTGGATACGTGCCTTCATTCGTAAATCCGTATGTTCAGTTGCAAGAGATTTATGACTATAATGGTTTCTGGAACTTCGAGAACTTTTCAAACCCACAACTCAATGCATTGTTTAATTCAACTGCAAATGTCAGCGGTTCTTCCCTTGTATCTGCCCTCTATCCAATACAGCAGTTGTTAGATCAAATTGTCCCAATAATTCCAATGTCGAATGCTTACAGTTTGATAGCATACAGTTCGAACGTGAAAGGATACTATTCTAACCTATCAGCGGACAATCCTCTGAACGACATGATGATCTATTTCCCATCTTCCACAACTACATCACCAAGCACCAGCAACAGTGATCTATACTACATAATAGGCGGTATAGTTGCTGCAGTTGTTGTCATTGGCGGTGTGGCCGGATATATGGTCAGATCTAGGAACAAAACCAAGGGTAAAGGAGAACAGTAATTTTTAGGGGAATTTATTTTTCCCCATATTTTCCATTTTTATTGAGGTCACTTCATGATCACACGTAGGTACTTGATAGTCCGTTCATCATATGCATTGGCTACTGCAATGATTGCAATCACGCTGAATTTTCTATTGCCTAGACTTATACCTGGGAATCCTGCAGCAGTGATTTTATTTGCAAATTATCATTATCTTCCACCCGGGAAAGTCAAATTGTTAGATTCGGAATTTGGGCTCACCACAAACAACCTAGGAATTGAGTATCTAGACTATCTAAAGCAACTGTTTCTTCACTTTAACTTGGGTGTTTCATTTTCTTATTATCCGGCAACTGTAGCCAATCTTATTGAAACCCACCTTCCATGGACCCTTTACCTTCTTGGCGTCTCTACCCTTGTCTCATCTGTACTGGGCGTAATAACTGGTAGATGGATAGGATGGCGGGCCGGCAGCAGAGGAGAGTCGGTGACATCATCGATATTTATAGGACTTACTTCACTTCCATACTTCTGGTTAGCTATTATATTCATTCTGGTTTTTGCTTTTATGATACCAATTTTTCCATTAAGTGGCTCTTTTTCGATTACAATTATCCCTGGCCCTACATTAGCTTTTCTGGGATCGGTGATAACTCACAGCCTCCTTCCTATCATCACTATAGTTATAACTACTTTTCCAGCTTTCGCGCTTACCATGCGTAATACCATGGTGAATCAGAATAAGGAAGATTATCTTTTGATGGCCAAAGCAAAAGGTCTTCCAAAGAATGTGATCGAAAAGAGATATGCCGCTAGGAATGCGATACTTCCAGTTACAACCCATATTGTTTTAGCTTTTGGATATATAGTGTCGGGGGCGTTCTTTGTCGAGGTTGTGTTTTCTTACCAGGGGATTGGCTACCTTCTATACAAAGCAGTGACTTCATATGATTATCCTCTAGTTGATGGCATATTCCTGATGATTACAATCACAGTCATAATTGCAAACTTCGTTGCGGATCTTCTTTATGCAATATTAGACCCAAGAGTGGAATTACGGTGACTAAATGATAGGCAATTACAACCCCGAAAACACAAATATACAAGCAAGTGAGCTTCCTCCAGTAAAAGAGAACCTGCTTGTTCAAATCTGGCACAACAGGAAAGCACGCACTGGAATCATGATTATAGGATTCTTTGCAATTTTTGGAATAATAGGTCAAATTCACACGCCTTATCCTGCGAGCTTTGATAACTTTCCTACTTGGTTGCCACCAAGCGCAAAGCACTGGTTTGGAACAGATTATGACGGCCATGACGTATTTAGCCAGTTCATGTATGGTACTGGAGTCTCCCTATACGTAGGAGCAGCAGTAGCACTCATTGCTGTATCGCTTGGAACAATGGCCGGTCTTGTCTCAGGTTATTATGGCGGGATAGTCGACAACGCCCTTATGAGATTCGTCGACATTCTGCTAATTCTGCCGACTTTCCCTCTTCTTGTTATTCTTTCAACATATTTCAAGCCGACAGTAACATCAACAATTATAGTTATAGGCATACTCAGCTGGCCTTTCATGGCAAGAGTGATTAGATCCCAAATTCTCACGGTGAAACAGAGGCCATTTGTACAGGCTTCTATCCTAGCCGGCATGCCGGGTTACCAGATAATGTTAAAGGAGATTTTTAAATTCACCTTACCCCTTATAATCATAAATGCTGTCTACATCTTTGTTGGAGCAATAGTTGCTCAAGCTGGTCTAGCATTCTTTGGCCTTGGCGATCTTGCTTCGATTAACTGGGGAACAATGCTTTACTATGCACAAAGCCAGGATGCTGTGATCTATTATGCTTGGTGGTGGATTGTACCACCCGGTCTTTCAATTGCCATACTGGGAATTGCAGCGAACTTCTTTGGGAATGGTATTACAGAGGTATTTGGAGAAAGGGCAGGTGAGGTATGAGCGATAATATTCTTTTAATTCGAAATCTCGAAACAGATTACAGTCTTGGCAATGGTGGTTATGTAAAAGCTATCAGGTCTTTGAGCCTTGATGTAAGAAGAGGAGAATCTCTTGCACTTGTCGGTGAATCAGGATCGGGTAAATCCACACTTGCACTTTCAATAATGAGACTTATAGAAAAACCTAACAAAATAGCTGAAGGCGAAATTATCTTTCTCGACAAGGACAGGGACATTTCTGTACTTAAGCTTGGAGAAATTGGTCTTAGATTGTTCAGGTGGAAGAAGGTTGCAATGATATTTCAGTCAGCCATGAATATTCTCAATCCAGTAATGAGGGTGGAGAACCAGTTCATAGATACCTTTGAAGCCCATAATATACAGGATGACTACAATCAGCGTATAAATAAGTACCTGACCATAGCCGGGCTTGGAAAGAAAGTCAGAAGGCTCTATCCTCACGAGTTGAGCGGTGGAATGAAGCAGAGAGTCAGTATCGCACTTGCCCTATCTTGTGAACCAGAACTACTTATTGCTGATGAACCAACTACTGCACTCGATGTTGTTGTGCAAAGAGAGATACTTTTTGAGCTAAGGCAGTTGAAGAACAGCCTTAACCTTTCCATTATATTTATCACACACGACTTAAGCGTTGCTTCTGCAGTTGCAGATAGAATCGGTATATTCTATGCAGGAAGGATCGTTGAAATCGGTAAGAAGAACGATGTTATCAACAGACCAGCACATCCTTATGCCAAGCTCCTCCTTGGATCAATTGTGACACTGAGCACGCCAAGAGGCAAGGAACTTTCCTCATTGGAAGGAACACCGCCGGACCTCAGCAAGGAGATAAAAGGATGCAGTTTTTACGAAAGGTGCCCGAGCCATGTGAAACAGTGCCTGACTTACGATCTCCAACCATTAAAAGTCGGCGAAGATCACTATGTAGAATGTTTGCGGGCTCAGGAGCTATTAGACTCTGAATATTAAGAAGTGAAAAAATGGAATCACAGATAAGTATAAACGAAAATAATCCCACTGATGGGACACAAAATGATCTAATAAGATTCGTAGATGTCACAAAGATTTTTAAATCAGGTCATGTCAGAAACTACGCACTTGATAAGGTAAACCTTTCAATAAAGGAAGGGGAGTCCCTTTCGATTGTTGGAGAAAGTGGAAGTGGAAAATCAACCTTGGGTCTTGTCGCAGTCAACCTTCTCAGGATAAATAGTGGTAAGATTCTTTTTCAGGGGAAAGATATCAGCAGGTTACGTGGAGCATCCCTGAGGTCATTCAGGAGAAACACCCAGATGGTCTTCCAGGATCCATACTCCTCTCTGAACCCTTATAATACAATTTATCAATCTGTTATAGCACCAGTTAATGCAAACAGGCAATATTATGAAAATCTTACAGGAGAGAAGGCAGACTCGAGATCCCATCTCAGGGATCGAGTTGCAGAGATGCTAGATCTTGTTGGTCTTACGCCTGGCCAGAATTTCCTGGATCTTTATCCAAAGAAGCTATCTGGTGGGCAGAGACAGAGGGTCGCGCTTGCCAGATCTCTGATACTTAGACCCAGACTGATTGTTGCAGATGAGCCTACTTCTATGCTTGACGTATCTATTAGCGCGCAGGTGTTAAACTTGCTTACTAAACTAAAAAAGGACTTCAAATTTTCTGTGATGTATATTTCACATGAATTGGGCACCTCTAAATACATTTCAGATAAGATGGCCGTGATGAATCTTGGAAGAGTTGTCGAATATGGTTCTTCTGATGAAATAACAGAGAATCCCATGCACCCTTACACAGATATACTGATCAAATCAATGCTGGAAGTGGGAGGATTCAGAACAGAAGAACCTCTGGCGAAAATTGACTTTGGGCAATACAATGGAGGAATTGTAGGGTGCACATTCGCGCATTCGTGTCCATTCGTTACGGACCAATGCCTGAAAGAAAGGCCTCAGCTAGAAAGGAAAGAGAATGATCACTGGGTCGCTTGTTTTCACCCACTAGGTCGCTAGATCCAAATGAGGGCAATTATTGTCCTAGGTTGCATGCTGAAGGGTTGTGAACCAACCGACGAAATGAAAGGGAGGGTAGAACGAGCCGTTCAGTTTGCAAATCTAATTCATCCCGACCTAATGATATTTTCTGGCGGGCACACATCTCCTGAATGCTCATATTCTGAAGCTGGAATGATGCAGAAGCTGGCTCAAGATATGGGAGCAGATAAAAATATATCAAAGATAGAGGAAAAATCAACCACGACAGTTGAAAACGCTGTTTATGTTCGCGAATTGCTCGAGAAAGGAAAATTCTCCGGTGATCTCTATATCGTAACATCGTGTTATCACATGATTCGGTCAATCACAATTTTCAGGTCTGTAATTCCTGCTTTAGCCTCTCTATCAGGAATATGTTTTGAATGCAAGCCTGAAAGGCTTCAGTCTGAGGCATCAAGGCTAATCATCGACCAGAAAATCATGTCCCGGGTTTCCTGGAATGAAGAAGGCTGGCTGGAATCATATGAGAAGCTGGATAAAACTATTTTTTAAGATCTGACTTACCTTATAATCCTTTAATATAATGCGAAATACATAAAGAACTCTTAAATAACAATATCAGATAGTGCCAGCGATGAAAATAAGTGCTGTTGGCAAAATAGCGATTATGGTTATCCCGCTCATATTGATTGCATTTCTTGGCGGTGGTTTTGTCACTGGATCTCATGTTACAACGCATTCCAAGACCCAGACGCCGGACAAAAACGTGACGAAGAGTTTACCCTCTATCCCT
>JAKACH010000024.1:0-2751 GCA_021821635.1 Thermoplasmata archaeon
TTTTCTTCTGAAGTGTTATGATACCATAGGTGAGCGCCTCAGGCGTAGGTGGACAGCCGGGTACGTAGACATCGACAGGAACCACGCGGTCAACTCCCAATACAACGGTATATCCCCTTGCATAAGGTCCGCCCTGGATAACGCATACGCCCATTGCAATGACGTATTTCGGGTAGGGCATCTCGTCGTAAACCCTGCGAATCCTCGGAGCCATCTTCTTCGTTACGGTTCCTGAAACAATCATAAGATCGGATTGCCTCGGAGAATTACGGAATATCTCACTGCCAAATCTTGAAATGTCAAGTTTTGATGCCTGGATAGCCATCATCTCTATCGCGCAGCAGGCAAGTCCCAGAGTTAAGGGCCACAGTGAATTGCTTCGCCCCCAGGTAAGTGCATTTTCGAGCGTGGTGGTAAGAACTCCAGTTTCACCGGTCTTCATTTTACCCACCTCATATGACCCTCTTTGAATGCATAGTAAACAGCAAAAAGGGGCATCAGCAAGAATAGAATGGTTTCAATAAAAGGATAAACACCTAGGTTATAGAAGTTGAAAGCCCATGGAAAGAGCAGAACCATGTCAACATCAAATAACACAAAAAGAAGGACTACAACGAAATACTGTATGTTGACAAATTTCCCAAAATCACCAACTGAAACCTCGCCAGTTTCGTATGGTTCCATGTATCTTGAATCTGCTACCTTGGGGGACATAGAATTCCCAAGGTTTTTAATTATATCAGAAGGCTTAAGGCTTATACCGGGTTTTTTGTATCTGCCCTCGCTAAGGCTCGGAATGATGGAAAAAATCAGTACCATAGCCAGAATGAGCAGAATCAGTATTATGGCTATGGGCAGATATCCCTCAAGCATGCTCTGGAAATCGCAAGATTGTATTTAAGAATTTATGAGTCCTGTTCAAGCAAACAACTATTTCCCAAGACTTTTTGCATAATCGAGGATGGTCACTTGCAGCAATGAATATGTTATTCGTAATCATTAATGAAGGTTCTGTAATTCTTCAATTATGTTTTCAGTCGCCCATCCATAATTATAGAAAATGATTGAGTCAGAACCGGCAGATAGAGCCGCATCCACTGATTTATGAAGCCTGGAGGCATTGTATGCATATGGATATGTCAGATTTATTCCAGTGCGGACAGAAACATTGCGCGGAACCTTCATACGGATAAGGGAGACATCTCTCTTTATCTCGGAAATATTCTGGTAGTATGCAATCAGATCCAGTGCTTTTATAGTGCGAGATGGAAATTCAAGACCAATTCCTGAACCCGCCAATCCTCGACCAGTACTCACTATGCTTATCTCCGTTCCAGCTTCATTTGCAGCTTCCGAATATTCAGTCAGGAGATCCCTGCTTACTTCGTTCTTGAATGAAATAATATCTTCGAATCCTGACAGCATCAGGGCCTGGTCTAGCCCTGGATCAACTGCCTCTTCTGGATCACTGATATCCCCCATGCGCAGAACCTGATCGTGAATATAGCTGATTGCATGTTTTCTGGATTCATTGAGATTGATCCCTTTTGAGCGTGCACTTGCAACGCAATCCGTGCAGAAACATGTCGAAAGCAGATAAGACATAACAGGCGTGATCCTGATACCCATCACCTCATGATGTACCCCATGAATGAAGGCAGAAGGAAAAAATGCAGATTCGAGCTCGATTTCCCCTATGTCATAACCCGTGGCAAGTGACATTATCAGTGATTTGACATATCTGCTGGAGTCGGATTTCACAGGACAGAGGAAATTCATATCCTTCTCGCCGTACATGTTTTCAACGGCTAGTTCCGGATATTCGACTGCAAATCTGCCGTTGTGAAGGCACACAGTCCAAGCATTTACGGTGATACCGTAGTCATGGGCAATATCAACAGATTCCTTCAGTATATCCCTGTCAGCATATGAACTGCTCTTGACCGGCTTAAGTTTACTGCTCCTGAAATCGTCCTTAGCAGGATCAAAATATATTACGCCTTCATCGGCATAGTAAACCTTCTTTGTTGGGTTGTGAGGGAGAAAGAAGCGTCCGCTATGATAGCTGACCGCGAGGTTTATAAATTCCATTCTGGTCCTGGAAATGAATGAGAATACATTCCTTGCTCCCTCGTCCACGACATCCCATGGATGAACATACATCCCCGATCGCATGGTGTTGAAGCTCGCAGTTTAACTAAATTATTTGCTTTTCAGCATGTTGATTCCTAGGGATTTGAACAAGCGATCAAAAACAGGTCGTTCAGATAGAATGACCCCATTTGATAATCTCGATAAAGGCAAATTTTTATCGCTATCTTTACCCATCTCAGGTGTTGCGAAATAAGAAGTGCGTTGAGTGCGGAGCCGTAATAGCAGGTTCTGACACTGTATGCCCTTACAGCGCTGCAATCCAGGCGACCGCGACCAGTAAAAACACGTATTTGACCGAAGGTGAGACGGAGAAGCACCGGAAAAGCTATCTGGACGGCAGATCATACCTGCTTAAAGGTGAGGAAATAGTTGGGACATTCATGCCGGATAAGGCATTTAAGAGAAGAGCTTTCAGGTCCGCATTCCTTGCTTCATTCATATCACTCCTATTAGTTACTGGTTTTGGAATACTCACAGAGACCAACGGTTTCGGCTCTGTATCAACTTTGAATGTCTTTTTCGCTATACTGGCCTCTATAGGTATACCAATTGCAATATCACTGCCAATAACTATAGTGCAGATCAAGCGGATTTTTG
>JAKACH010000024.1:2851-20036 GCA_021821635.1 Thermoplasmata archaeon
CCAAGAGATCTCCCTTTTATTATTTTGGCAACATCAATTATTGTCTGATCGTCAAGAGATCTTCCGCTTTTTTTCTCTATCTCTGGCAGCCTCTGAAGTATGAGCCTTGCCGAGTACCTTGGCGTCAATAGAGAAGAAAGGGAGAGGAATAAACCAAGTTTAGCTTCATGAACCAGCGTGGAAGCGTCTTGAAGCGATATATTATGATCCATTGAGAGTTTCTCTATTCTCTGTTCGGCCGAGAGTTTTCCAAAATCCAATGAAGATTCAATGAGTTCCTTTGATAAGCGTATCGGCTCGAGGTCGGTTTCCGGATACATGCGCTCTGCTCCGGGAAGTGGGCGGAGAAATGCGGTTCTCCCCTGATCTGAAAAGTATCGCGTTTCATCGAGCTTTAGATCTAGAAGATGACGGATCCTGGCGGGGATTTCGCTTTCAAGTATTGACGCTTTTGAATCGTTTGCAATCACAAGCATGAATGCGTCCAGTTGTCTGCAGTCAGCCTTTTTAGATAGTTTCGTAACATCATCCTTCGTTAGCCCGTAACCGGGAAGTTCATCAGAATGTAATATTCCCTGTACCGCAAAAACTTTCGTAAGATCGGCAATTTCCCTTCCAAGACGCAGCTCTGAAGACTTCAGCACGCCGGACATATTTGTTAGTTTGGATAAATAAACATGCTTCCCTTCTTTCAAGCCCCTGCTGATTATTGAGCTGCCTGACCCCTCAAGGTCGGTGCTCACATCAATGAAATGAAATTTTTCTATCTGGAAACCACCACGTTCATTGATAACCGATGAGACCTTTTCGAGCATCAACTGCCGCTCCGTTTCACTTTCTATAGCCTCCTTAATTTGTGAGATCCGAGATATTCCCTTTATCTCCACTCTACCGTGCCCCATTGACATGTTGACGTCCTGCCTTATTGAATCTGCATCACGCCTGGCCATTCCGGTTGTCATGGCAGTCAGTCCAATTTTCCGCGCAACCTCAACGGCATGATCTTCGTCAACCACGTCAGGATCCGTGGTTATTTCAATAAGCGGTATACCCAGGCGTCCAAGCGAATACCGGACAGAATCACCAGAGTCGGATAACTTTCTGGCTGAATCTTCCTCAAGACATACCGATGTTATGCCCACCCTGCCTTTCGATGTCTCAATATTTCCATTCACTGCTATAAGGGATGTTCTCTGGAATCCAGATGTGTTTGATCCATCTATGACTATCTTTCTCATGCATTCAATAACAGGCAGAATTGTGCATCCGAGGGATGCAGCCACCTTAAGCGCCGTGTTCAAGGCATCTTCGTTTATAGATCTGGGTGGTTCCTCATCATAGTCCACGAGGCAAGTATTATCGGGGCATTCATAGGTGAAGGATCGGTCTCTCTCCTCCTCATATCTGGCCGCCCTATCAACTGCGCCGGATTCGCCGCTGGCTGGCCTGAGTTTACGGTGAAGCTCGAACGAGCCGACTTCTTTTCCTTCCACAGGGCACCTGCAGAACAGTTTTCCTGTATTTAACTGCACATGCACTTCCAGGCCAATTTTGAGATGGTTCTCCACTATAATTCACCACCCAGCAGGGATCTTTCGGAAATCTCCCCTCTTAGATTCTTGGTCATCCACTTTTCGAATTCATCAGGGTGATGCGCAAGTACATACATGGATTTTGCCAGAGCGGTTTCAGGAAGCATGTTCTCAAGGGGAACTGCTCCAGCAGCAAGAAGTTTCCTTCCGCTGGCATAGACTTCAAGATCCACTCTTCCATAAAGGCACTGGGATGTTATCACAAAATGTTTTCCCTCATCTGTCAGCTCCCGAATTTTCGGAAGGAGACGATCTGCAACATGGCCTAAACCAGTCGCCATTATCACGACTGCTTTTTTCTTTTTTGAGAAGGATTCCAGATCATCCTCATTGGAAAGTGGGTTGAAATAGTAAATTCCTGCTGCCTGATCGAGCTTGTCGGAAAAAATGGTTTCCTCATCTGGTTCCTTGATTTCCCTGCTAAGCAGGACTTTTCTATCTATGATCGATCCAAGTTCGCCTGACTCAATTGCCCTGAATGCGTCCCTGCGTGTTGTATGCATTTTGCGTGCCCTGACGCCCCTGATCAGAGTCGACCGCCCATCGGATATTGATGCATGCATGCATATGCCTACCTCCCCAATTTGCTCCATTGAAAAACGCACGGATGCCTCAATGTTCTCAAACGCATCACTGCTCGGCCTGTCAGAGCTCCTCTGAGACCCCGTCAAAATAATAGGACCTCTCTGTTTTTCAAACATGAATGCGAGCGCTGATGCTGTGTAGGACATGGTGTCAGTTCCGTGCAAAAGAACAACTGCATCCTCCTCGTCCAGGGCCCTGCTAACCAGCCTGCCGGTTCTTATCCAGTTGTCCGGCTTCATGTTCTCGCTGAGTATGCTGTCTATAATATTTGCCTTCAGTGTTATCTTTTCCTTAATGTCACGAATAGAGTCGAGGATGAAACTTATATCTTCGGTGGGCTTGACTGCACCTGTTGCGTAGTCTACCTTGCTTGAGATTGTTCCTCCCGTGGAAAGAAGACTTATCTTTCTGGGTCCGGAACCTATAGTTGCAACCTCCATCGCATGCTTGCTGTTGCCGTGGCTTTCTTCCAATATCTCTACCATTTTGACCGTCTTGAAGGAAAACCTGACGTTATATCCGCTTGGAAGCTTGAAAACCAGTTCATCGCCATCACGCTTTATAAAAGTGACATCAAGAACCTGCCCTTCGTGCTCAATCCTCAGCCTGGCTCCGAATTCCGCGAATTCCTTCCCTGTCATTCTAACATCCTGATCAGCAAGTGCCCTTTCCAGGGCATAATGCATCGCAGTGGCAGATAACATCAGCCAATAAAAGCTTAGTTCACTGAGGCATTCAAATAATCAATATTCGGAAAGAGTGCGGTTTCTGTTGAAAGAGGGAAGTCCAAGCATAGATGCAAGTAACGAGGCATTTCTGGGGGCATTTCCCTGGGGATGGTTGTTGAAATACACATAAAGATCAGCATATCTTGATGTGGCATCCTTAATTCTCCCTGCGATTGAATCAAGCTCTGTTTCGCTGTAACTATAAAGATACCTGTCCATGCCCTGGCTATTTGGGTTGGCCCATTGCTCCGCATTATGGCCATGCAGCCTCACATATGCCCAATTTGTTCCTGACGAGATACCATCTATGGGTTTCTCCGGGCTATCGATCGCAACAATACTCACTGACTTTTCAGACAACTGATTCGCGAGTTCTGAATTGTCATAAAGATCCCTGTTTCTAACCTCAACAGCATACCTGTATTTGGATGTGTCAACCATTGAAACAAGGGTCAGGAGGTTTTCGATGTATTTTGCACCAAAGAATGGGGGAAGCTGGAGCAGGACTGCCCCGATCAAGCCGCCTTTGTACAGTATATCTAGTACGGATGCCTCAAAGGATTGAACAAAACGACCGGCAGCCTCACCGTTACGCAATAACAAATCATGAGAAAGATCCCTGGGCAGCTTAACAGAGAATCTGAATCCCTGGAACCCTCTAACCTTCTGTACCCAGGATGAAACCATTCTTTCAGTAGGTATCATGTAAAAAGTGCTGTTTATCTCGACCGACCTGAACCTGTCAGCGTAATAGGTAAGCTTATCTTGTTGCGATTCGGGGTAAAAATTACCTTCCCAGTCCTTGTAGGACCAGCCGGAACAGCCGAGAAAAATCATTTGGAAGCCTTGAGCATCTCCCTGGCAATTATGATTCTCTGTATCTGGTTTGTTCCCTCATAAATCTGCGTTATCTTTGCATCACGCATATGCCGTTCTGCGTCAAAATCTGTGGTGTAACCGTAGCCACCGAATAGCTGGACGCAATCTGTTGTTATACGCATTGCAGAATCCGATGCATGAAGTTTCGCCATTGACGATTCCATTATACATGGTTCATGGTTTTCCCATTTTTTGGCAGCATGATATGTGAGAAGCCTGGAAGCTTCCAGCTCTGTCCCCATCTCAGCCAGCATGAACTGGATTCCCTCGAAATCTGAAATTGCTTTCCCGAATTGTCTCCTCTGCTTTATGTAGGAAATGGCTTCATCGAGAGCACCTTGAGCAATTCCGACCGCCTGTGCAGCAATTCCAATTCTTCCTGCATCAAGCGTTTCCATCACCACCCTGAAACCATCATTTTCTTTCCCGACAACATTTTCGGCCGGTATAACCGCATCCTCGAACACTATTTCTACGGTACTAGAGCCCCTTATTCCCATCTTGTGTATGTCCCTGCTAACCCTTATTCCTGGAAAGCTTGACTCCGCAACAAATGTAGTTATACCCCGGTGTCCCTTCGATGGATCGGTTACTGCATCAAAGACAAAAAATTCAGCTATTCTGCCGTTGGATACGAATATCTTTGAGCCATTGACAATGTAGTTCGATCCCTTCCTGACCGCCCTGGTCTTGATGGATGCTGCATCGCTTCCTGCGCCAGGCTCTGTTATCGCGAGACCGCCAACGCTGCCGCTTGCAACCCTGGAAAGATATTTTTTCTTCAACGATTCGCTTCCAAACATCAGAACAGGTTCGGCGAATAGAGTCAACGCACCATCCAGTACCAGTGCAGTGCTCGGACATGCCTTTGAAAGTTCCTCTATTGCTCTTACCAGGAAAGTGAAGCTTAGTGAGTTGCCGCCATATGCTTCAGGAATGTAAGATGAGAAAAGGCCCATTTTTACCATCTTGTCAATGAGGACCTTTGGGACGGTTTCCTCCTCATCAATCTTCTTTGCCAGTGGCCCGACTTCCTTTTGGGCAAAATCTCTTACGTATGATAGGACGTCTTCCTCGAGGACTGTCTTGTCTTCTTCAACCATGGAAAACTATATGTGAAATGTGATTAATTGTTTTTCTTTGATGTTTAGGAGTACTGGTTTATCTCTGACTTGAGTTCCTTGAGCAGTTCTTCACTGATCCGTGCGCTTTCAGAGTATAAAGGATGCCTTGTCTCGATAAATGCATTTCTGCTTTTCAGGAACGCCTGCTTTTCGCTTTCCGAAAACCTGAATTTAAGGTATTGCAGAGTGGACTCAAGCGTTTCTGTGGATCGACCCTCTTCTGGGATGGCCTTTACAGAATGGTCGTCAAATGTAAGATAGACCATCTTCTCAATGCCGGCCAGCTTTGGCATGCTGCTTATCATCGTTTTTTCATCTGGGAATTCGATAAACATTGTCACACTGAACTCGTTTTTGCCAGGGAGAATCTCACTGTAAATGCTGATAAGATCGTTGACCTCTTCCTGGTCGTGTATCTTTTCCAGGTAAATCATTTCATTTATCTGGTTCACAACTATTTTAGGGTGTTCAAAAAGGAAACTGAATGTTTTTGTGACAAGGCGCCTGCGTCTCTCCAGCGATATGACATCCCTGTATTCGTCATCCCGTATGTGTTCGTACTGGTCTGGAGTGTGCAGGTCCTCCGGCTTTATCTTGTACATAAATGCCGTCACTGGGTATTCAACGAGGCAAGTGTCTTCTCATACTTCGCTGCATGCGACTTCTCTGCTTTTGAAAGAACCTCGAACCAGTGTGCTATCTCCTCGAATCCCTCTTCCCTGGCTGTTTTCGCGAATCCAGGATACATCTGAGTGAATTCGTATGTCTCTCCCGCGATTGCAGATTTCAGGTTCTGTGCGGTTGTTCCTATAGGTTCGCCTGTAACAGGGTCTCCCACCTGCTTCAGATATTTCATGTGCCCGAATGCGTGTGAGGTTTCGCCATCTGCCGTCGATCTGAAGACCGATGCAACTTCCTGGTATCCTTCCTCATCTGCGGTTAGTGCAAAATAAAGGTATCTCCTGTTAGCCTGGCTCTCTCCTGCAAATCCTGCCTTCAAATTCTCAAGCGTCTTGCTCTTTTTTAAATCCATGACAATCATACTGTAATTTTAAACCGATATTTTACCCTTTTCTAATTTTTTATTTATATTAAACAATAGTTAATCAAATTCATATAAATTCTCCTGCCCTGCTTGCAACGGCAAAGAGTGCGACATAGCGTGGGACCTCCAGTTCGCCGGAGAGGGAATGCATCTCGCCTTTCATTGTAATGGTCATTGGCCTGTTGATCTTTACCTTATCGTGCTTATCAAGAAAAGCCTCCGGAATTGCAGAGTCCAGCGGATTAAACTTCTCCAGATCATGTAACTGGATTCTGGTAACTGCCAGTCCGGTTTTTCCATGCAGGCTTCCTGGGAACCTGATAAGCCTGTGGACATCGGTAGTTACTGGCTCGTCTATCTCGCATTTTGTCCTGTTGATGGTTTCTCTCGCAATCCATTCGCATATCTCAAGATCCTTTGGTCCCATTGCTGCGTATTTCTTTATTCCCGGCGTAGGGAAGATATCCACCTTTCTTGCAGTGTTTCCTTCCATCCTCGCGAATTTTTCCAGACTCGAAAGATATTTTTCCACCTGGTCCTCTTTTTTTAGGATTGTTTTCAATTTGGCAATACTGTCTGGCAGGTTTTTTCTTATCCCTTCGTATAAATGCACAATATCAGTGTCAATGAGACTGAACCAACCGGACGGGTCCCGCCTGAAAGTGTCATGAACATTTAAAAGTGAAGATAATGAAACACCCTCACCGCGTACGAGATTGGATATCTCTCTTCGTGAATTGGAATCGAGTCTGTATATTCCATCATCCTGCACATGTACATGGTAACCCCTTCCACCGGAAAAGTAGAGCTTTATTGAATCCTCGCTGATGCCAAGGATTCCTATCAGGAAAGTGAAAATTAAACGAAGCGTGTGCTTCTTGACCTCGTCCAGGATCTGCTCATATGTCATGGAAGAAGCACCCTCAAGATGATCTGCATCAAGATCGAAGATTAGCTCAGCGCCCTTCCAGCCTTTTTCCTGCATAGAACGCTTTGTCGGATGATCATAATACGCGAGGCTGTAATACATGTGCCTAGGAACTATGCTGGTCAGAAATTTGCCCAGTTCTTCCCTGCCCCTAAGAGAGCGATGCCGGATCATTGTACCGCCGAAGGGGATAAAACCGATTTCTCGTGAACCAAGCAGATCAGGTATTTCATACCTGAGGTTGCTGTAATATTCACGGAATATCTCCTTCATCCTGGTTTCAGAATCCATTTTCGGTAGAACATCGATTAATGATATTAATTAGATTTGTATTCAGAGTGAAGTGAATAAAATCATACCTGCCCTGATCATGATAGTTCTGATAGCCCCAGGACTGGCGGTCATGGCGACAGCAGGATCATCTTCAAATCAGTTGACCCAGCCACAGGTGGAAAGATTTCCTGGATCGACGGAAAGCAACTCTACTCTCCAGCTGTTTTCTTCCGTACCTGACATTGCGTTTCCCTATCTAAAGGGACTTTCAGGCGGCATGATTACGGCAACCACTTCTTACGGGTTTATGGAAGAGATCACCTTTCCTTCTAATGACGGGAGCGCAATTGCAAAGGATATTTCTATTGCATCTAACATGAGCGGATCTCTCGCTTATGTTAATATAAGCACACCCTTTACGCCCTATGTCAGTTATCTCCCTTCACAGAGTTCCTCGGGATATTACACACCACAGAATATCTACCAGGCTTATTCGTTCAACTCGTCTAACGCCGCCGGCTTAACAGGCAATGGAACGACTATTGCAATAGTAGATGCATACGGCGATCCACTCCTGAGGTATGACATATCGGCTTTCGACAATATAACCGGATTGCCAGCAATAAATCTTCAGACAATTTACATGAATAATACACCGAATGCATATAACCAGAGCTGGGCGATAGAAACTGCACTTGACGTGGAGTGGGCGCATGCTTCTGCCCCCGGAGCAAAAATCATCCTGGTTATATCGCAGGATGCACAGTCATCTCTGACTGATGCCCTTAGTTACGTCATATCCAAGCATATTTCAGACATAATATCGTTGAGTTGGGGGCAGGCAGAATCAAGTGTCGGTACCGGCTCCATGGGATCAGAGAACTCCATGTTCAGACTTGCCGCCCAAGAAGGAATAACAGTCCTGGCTGCAAGCGGAGATTTGGGTGCATATGACGGAACCAAGACGCTGAGCGTAAATTTTCCTGCCAGCGATCCATATGTACTTGGTGTAGGAGGGACATCTCTTGATTACAACCAGGGGAAATATGTCGAGACCGCGTGGGGAGGAAACCAGAGCGGAACCTCCTACGGCAGCGGCGGAGGCTACAGCGAATATTATAATTCACCCTACTGGCAATCAAGTTCAGGTATAAACGCAACCGCTAGAGGTGTCCCGGACGTGGCAGCGGATGCAAATAAGGAGACAGGCGTTCTACTGATTGCGGACGGCAAGTCATTTGTCGCTGGCGGTACAAGCCTTGCCACACCCATATGGGCAGGAATTGTGAGCAGAATTGACCAGAAACTGGGTTATTCTGTTGGTTATCTGAATCCGATTCTTTACCAGATTTACAGATCACCACTTTACCGGACATCCTTTAACGAAGTAACAAGTGGCGGGAACGGGTACTATCGTGCCGGGCCCGGCTGGAATCCGGTTACTGGAATTGGATCACCAATAGTGAGCGGCCTGATTTCAGCGGTGTGTGAAATAGAATCAGAATATGGTGCCATGGCATATTTCAGATCGAGTTATTCTTTCTATTCAATAAACGGAACACTTTCCGTTTCCAGCATATCACAGAACAATCTATCATTAAACGGGACAGTTTTCTACTATCTTTCGATGTATTACGCCAATTCATCATACGTGCGCTTTGGAGTGGCAATCAATTCCACCGGGTTCTACAGTAGATTCTCCGAAGTGGATGGTTCAAACTCATATTCGGTCAATTCATATCTTGGGGCGCTCAAAAACAGCATGCTCTACAAACTCTATCTATCATATAACGGCAGCTATGTTTCTACAATGATCAACGGCACTTCTGCCGGGGTTTACCCGATAATGCAGTCTTTTGCGGGATCTTCTGCACCATCAATTGGTGCCGAGATCTTGAAACCTGTGGATAATCTGACAAGCATTCCTGTAGCATCATTTTCAGGCGTTACTCTTCTTAATTTAACGGGCCACACTATGCCTCTCGCAGCATACGAGCTGCACTATTCTGGTGTACTTCAGGATACAGATTACTCAACGATAAATGTAGCACAAAACCGGTCAGATTTCACATTTACTTCCGGATTCAACAAAGGAAATGTAAACTTGAGCGGCAGCAGCGGAACTAACACTACAAGCTCCGGTCCATGTATCATATATTTCGCTGTTTATTCCAGCCATCCCACTCTCACATTCAACCTAACTGAATCAGAAACTGTCACCTCCTGGAAGATCAATGGCTCGGTACAGCCATCAAATGTCATTCAGTTTGCGAATCCAGGTACATATCTTGTTACTGCAACATACTATGGCGGGAATGTTTCAAGGGAAATTGTGATTCCAAGAATACTAAAATCAAGCCTCTACGTTAACAACAGGTACAGCTTCTATAAGCCAGATATAAACTATATAGTGGATCATTCAGTGGAGGGAAGTGGCACCCTGGGCTCAAATCTCTCTGTCTTTGGTTACATGGGTCAGAACACGCTTTCTATTTCCGCCGTGGGATATTTAAGCAGCAATTTGTTGTTCAGGGGAGGGGCATCAATATTCACCAATCTTACAGCGATAAATGCATCTATCTCAATTTTTGTTTTTACGGCGAATTCGACCGTGAACTTGAATGGCTCGCTGCTTACAGGGGCAATGGGTTCATATCATAAATCTGTTGAACCAGGAGTATATTATCTGAACGTCTCTGCACCTGGTTTTTACAGCAAGAACAGCACGATGCAATTCTCTCCAGGCCAGAACTACAGCCTTCAGTATTTACTGATTCCGACCGCACATGTATTTTCACTTCAAGGTATAGTTTCAGATGCAATCCATAAATTCCCGATCGCTGGCGTTCAGGTGTCTGCAGGAGGGAGGCTGTATGGATATAGCAATTATTCCGGATTTTACGATATATTTGTACCTCCTGGAACATATAATTTCACATTCTCCAGCGCCGATTACAACTCCTCTATAATATCAGAGCACATGTCTGCAAACATCACTGCCAATGTTGGACTTTTCCCGATTTCCGTAAATGTCTCCGAGGTCTATCGCGTTGATATAAGTTTCTTCTTCCCGATTGGCTATCTTGCACTTTATGTAGCATGGAATCCACCAGGCCAGGCTGGAGTACAGTCTTTCAGAATAGATTATTCTACAAACTCAAACATGTCCGGTTACAGCAATGTTGTAGTATCAGGAAGTTCCAGTTATACGATATTATTCCCTGTAACTCCGGCTACAACATACTACGTGCAGATCCTTTCGATTCTTTCTTCAAATCAGATTGTTCCCGGAAAGATAGTTACATTGAATGCATCATCGTTGCCCGATATACTGATTAATCTTGCTCTATATGTGGGAGTGATCACTTACCTTGTTGTTGCAGTAAGGGTTCTGCACAGGGCATTCGGGAAGAAAAGAGCTACCTAGTATTCTTTCCTGATTTGCTTTACTGCGTCCACCATGTTTTTCAATTTAGCGTAACCGACATCCCTTGAGCGTGTTCTTAGGCCGCAATCAGGGTTCACACGTATCATCGCCGGATCCTGGATAGCATCTATCGCATATCTGATCCGGTCTTCTATGAGCTGTATGGGTTCTATATAATCCACATGCACATCTGTTACACCTATGCCAATGAACTTAGTATTGTCAATGTCCCAGTAATCTTTCAACTCTGCAAATGCCTTCCTGTGCTCGCTTCCTGTGCCAAGCTCGTTTGTGTCCCTGTTTGCAAATTCCAGGTTGTACCCATGCAGTTTCAGTTCTGATCCCTTCTCAAACAGCATTCTGTAATCCGTGCTATAGCAGACATGAATAGAAAACTCACATCCATGAATTCCCTCGATTGATCTGTTCACAGATTCAACAACAAGATCCATTTCAGAAGGATGTGTGGTTGCTGCAGGTTCGTCAATCTGGACCTCAAAGACCTCTGACTTTGATTTTGACCATATTCCATACAAATGACGGATCTCCTCGTTCAGTATATCAGCGAATGCAAGCGCAAGCTCCCTCTTATCCTTGTAATGCTCGTTGAATGACCAGTCCGCCATCGTGTATGGTCCAGTTATGGGCAGTTTGATCTTTCGGGCTGCATTATTCATTATGAACGTGAGCTCATCGTCGTGAAAGCTGTTCTTTCTCTTTATTTCTGAAACGACGCTTCCCTTGCGGTAATACCTGTTATCAAAGGATCTTACCGGCCCGAAAAACTCTATTCCTTCGAGTGAGGCCGCTACATGCTCATACATCTCCCACCTGTACATTTCGCCAGCAACACCGATATTGTCGAGACCGGCCCTGTTGAACAGTTCGAGCGTTTCAAGCGTGGCCTTTTCCTTCAGTCTGGACAATTCCGGACCAGATGTTTTCCTGAAAACTGAGCTCAGGTATTGTGGTTTCCTGAAACTCCCTATTTCCTGAGTGACAAGGATGTCGTTATTCATTTAATCACCTACCTTTCCAAGGATCTCTACTTTTTTGTTTGCTATGACATGAGGAAGGAAGTCAAAATACTCGGTGTGTGTCACAAAGATTTCATCAAGCTTCAATGATGATGACATTTTTGTCGCACTTTTCCTTAGTTTTTCCGGGTTTTCCAGATATGTATTCTGGGAGTTCATCAAGGCTATTCCAGGGACTTCAGAATGCCTTGCTGCTACATCGAATTCTTTCTCGTTCGATGCGATAAGACTGAATGGCCCGGAATCCTTGCGCTCGCTGAAAGATCCTTCGGTCAAGCCGTATCTCACATAGAAGACCTGTGCTGAGCCAAAAATGTCCCAATTGCCCTCGTAAAAATGAGAATCAGGATAAGGTTCAAAAAGAAGAATTCGCTTCATTCCATGCTTCTTGATCAGGTCAAGGTAAATTTCTAGGAATGAATCCATTACTCTCTCTCTGTTAAGTTCTGGCGATAAGAAGGACATGCTAACGAAACTTTCAATGCCCGGAAGGAAGTACATATAATGATCAGAATTGTCCGATACATACATGGACCCGGGAAGATGCGAATCTGGAGTTGACTCTTCCTCCCTGATTTCTCCCAACCTTGGATAGCTTTCGACCAGCGGTTGCCTGTAAAATGTGTTCGTCTCCCTGTATCTAGATATCTTCTCGAACGGCGTGTCCAAGGAAAGGGATGCAACCATCCGAA
Source organism: Thermoplasmata archaeon (assembly GCA_021821635.1). GTDB lineage: Archaea > Thermoplasmatota > Thermoplasmata > Thermoplasmatales > Thermoplasmataceae > UBA582. Next base: position 15,162 of record JAKACH010000024.1, read on the forward strand.
GAATATCCTGCCAGTTAATCAGGGGGTCGGTGTAAAAGTTGATCCCCGACTTGTTGAAAAGTTTCAGTATCTCTTTCTTCTCGGCATCCATAAGTTTGCCGAGTGATTTATGGTCAAGTGCATTCCTTTCCCATTTGCTTATGGACAACCGGACATGCTCTGATCTGGGATACAATCCATATTCAATGCTTCTAATTTTCACCATGATATACATTCCTTATTTTTGCAACCATTCATCAGAATCCGCACTTTCCGGGATTGGGAATACCAACTCCATTTGAGCATCTGATTTAACGGATACCTGGGCTGATAATTTCATTATTAAAAGCAATTGGTGAATGAATAATTACTTGAGGTAATACTAGATTTTGAATTCCACTCCCTGAGCCAGTGGCAGTTCCTTGCCGTAATTTATTGTAATCGTCTGGCGCCTCATGTAATTCTTCCATGCATCGCTTCCGCTTTCCCGTCCTCCTCCCGTATCCTTTTCTCCACCAAAAGCTCCGCCTATTTCAGCCCCGGCGGTTCCCGTGTTCACATTGACGATACCGCAATCAGACCCGCGGTGAGAGATAAAGTACTCGCTTTCCAAAAGGTCCTTTGTAAAGATAGAGGAGGATAAGCCCTGTGGTACAGAATTATGAATCTGAACGGCGTCCTCGAGAGTGTGATACTTAAAAACGTACAGGATTGGTGCAAATGTTTCAGTTTTGCAGATCTCCATGTCAGGCCTTGCTTCTATAAGGGCAGGTTTGACATAATAACCATCAAGGCCCTTTATCTTTGCTCTTGTTCCGCCTGCAAGCAGCCTGCCACCCTCCTTCTGCGCTTCAGAAATTGCGGCTTCAAATTTCCTGACTGCAGATTCGTCTATCAGCGGGCCAACAAGAGTACCACTTTTTCTTGGGTCGCCGACTGAGACTTCGCTGTAGATTTTTTCCATCTTTTTTACAAAAGTATCATATATCTTGTCGCTAACGATAACACGCCTGGTTGACGTACATCTTTGGCCCGCAGTAGCCAGTGCCCCAAATGCTACACCTTTAAGAGCTATCTCCATGTCTGCGTGGTCTGAAACTACAGCGGCATTGTTGCCACCAAGCTCAAGAATTGATTTCCCAAGCCTTTCAGAAACAAGTAGAGATACTTTCTTACCAGACTGGACAGACCCGGTGAATGATATGAGCTTGATCCTTCTGTCTGATGCCATTTTTGAGCCAATCTCTTCACCACTCCCTGTCATGAGTGAGAAAATCTGCGGTACCCCTTCCTCCTCGAGCACACTGCTCACAACGTTCATAATGGCAACTGCCGCAAGAGGAGTCTTTGAAGATGGTTTCCAGATTGATGTATCTCCACATACCGCGGCTATAAATGCATTCCAGGACCATACTGAAGAAGGGAAATTAAATGACGAAATGATGCCTATTGGACCCAGTGGGACATACTGTTCCATCATCCTGTGCCACGGTCTCTCGCTCGCAAGAACAAGTCCTTCTAACTGTCTGGATAGCCCTACTGAAAAGTCTGCAATATCTATCATTTCCTGAATTTCGCCTTTTCCTTCAGATATTGTCTTTCCTGCCTCCAGAGTCACAAGCATCCCAAGATCTTCCTTTGCATTTCTAAGGGCCTGTCCAATCTTCAGCATAACTGAGCCTCGTTTAGGTGGCGGTATCTCGACCCATTCCTTGTAACTTTTCTCCGAGTGTGAGACCAGCTTGTCATAATCGACAGGGCTTGTTGATGAAACAGAAGCCAGAAGAGATCCATCTATTGGACTGTATGACTTAATCAAAGCATTGGTTTTTTGTTTACTCCACCTGCCATAAAAAGTTCCAGAGTTGATTTCTTCAAGTGATAGCCGGGCGAATAGTTCCTCTCTTTTCCTGTCTGGTGATGCCATTGTGATCAAGACCTAATTGCTTAAAGGTATACTATTTTAGCTTTCAAGCCATATTTCCAATTCTATCTATGACTATCATCGCAAGGTCCATAAGCAGGTTTATGTCTTCTGAACTGCCGCTCTTGTTTAGAGCTTTCATGGACTCTTCCACATAATATTTTGCCTTGTTGAAGGCATAGTCTATAGAGCCGGTTTTCGCAAGAATTTTCTTTAGCTCGTTCTTGTTGTCTGCGTCTCCAGTAGGGAATTTTATTATTTCCACCAGTCTTTCGTAATACGAGCCTGCATTTTTAAGTGCATGGATTGTTGGAAGAGTGATTGCGTTATGCTTGATATCCGCAAAAACTGCCTTTCCAAGTTTAGCTTCCTCTCCAACTATGTCAAGGATGTCATCTGTTATCTGGAAGGCGATTCCAAGGTTGAAAGCGAAGTCGGATAGGTTTTTCTTTAATTCTGGAGGCGAATGTGCAGCTGTCGTAGCTGCCAGAGTGCAAACAGAGAAGAAATAAGCGGTTTTCTTCGAAATTATTTCCAGATACGCTTCTTCAGCCAGATCGAGTTTTCCCAGATTCATGTATTCCAGAATCTGCCCCTCCGCCAGCTGGGACGCACAATCTGACATGATCTTTGAGACTTCATAACCATATCTCGATCCCAGTTCATACGCCTTGGCAAACAGGTAATCGCCAACTACTATTGCATTGTCCAGACCATATAGCGAGTTGAGTGTTTTCTTCCCCCTCCTTGTGGGTGCATTGTCTATAATATCATCATGAATAAGGCTTGCAGTATGAATTAGTTCGCATGAAGAGGCAAGATCCAGAATTTTTTCATATGGTTCAGTGGAAGCTATCTCATAAGCGAGGATCGTGAGCAGTGGACGGAATCTCTTCCCACCTGCTTCAACAATATACTTGGACATCTGGTAAAGTTCTTTCTGGTCTGTATATATAGACTCTATAAGCGAAGTATTGATTTTTGTAATTTTTTCGGATAGGCTACTCTCCCATTCTACCAGAAAGTCCTTCATACGGTTTGCAGCACCATATCACGACTAAAGATTTAATTTATACGTGTTCTCCGTAAATAAAAAAATAAGAATTTAGGAGAAAATCACCGAGTAAGGAGTATTTCTATTGAAGAAACGTTCGACTGCCCTCGTTCTCCTTCCATGACTTCAGTATCGAGCTTTATAGACTGGTATTTCAGCTCTTTGATGAATTTATGTTTTGTAATCTCTGCAATATCAACAGCCTTGCTTATTGACTTTCCCCTTGCCTTTATGGTGATCTGTTCCACATTGTTGTTGAATTGCGTTACTATTGCCAGAACATAGTTCATTGTAGGTTTTTTTCCAACGTAGATGATGCTTAACTCTGCCATAGAAATCCTCTTTGGTCAAAGTAATTTACTGTATATAATTATATCGTGCCTAAGGACCTATTATCATCGCTATACCAATCTGATCAGTGTATCTGTTTCTTTCACGCCGTCGATGGATCTTATTGTATCTGCGGCTCTATTGATCTGATCCAGTTTCTGCGCAATGATTCTAACCGAGAAATCGTAGGAACCCGAAAGTTCATAGATTTCATTGAACCTTCTTCTTAACTCTAGAAGAACCTTTGCAGAATCTTCAGTTCTGACCTTTACGAGGATAATTGACGTTAACGCTCCGGACCCAAGTGAGACTGTGAAGTTCCTGATAACTCCATCGTTGAGCATCTTTTGGATCCTGTGCCTTACAGTTCCCTCAGAAATCCCGAGATTCTTGGCGATTTCGATGTTGGAGATGCGGGAATTCCGATTCAGAAGTTCAATAATCTTCCAGTCTCTTTCATCCACGTACGTAGATGTGTTCTATGCAATTTAGGTTATGGTCCTATACCTCATAGATAGGGGCTAAATTCTAGAGAGACTAGAATCTAGCGATAAAGCGATTTCCCCTGATCATCTGGTGAGGTTTTTCTCTTCGATATAAGTTCCTTGGGTACTTTTTGAAGTCGGATTATGTTTGTGGCCTGTACCATATATATAGGGAGACCAGAGTTTGGATCGTTTCCGGATCTTGCGATTGAAACTATTTCCATCTTTATTTGTATAACTGAACCGTCCTGAAGTCTTACTGTTATCCATTTTGGTTCCTCGTCTATGTCAAACCCTATAAGTTCAGCGTCTCCGGGCAGTCCACCCTGCATTGCCATGATACCTTTATGCCTATTTGCATAATAGAATTATCCTATCCCATATGAGCTTTCATTATACAATAAGATGAATGTTATCTTGGCATATACCAGAATGAAGAAAGAAATCATCCCGAGAATGAAAGCTATTAAATTTAAAATAAGTTTCAAAAGCCCTTCCCACAGTGTTTATTTAATTGATAGTTGCGTTTCTGGGCAAATATCTTAAAGTTTGAAGATCTGGCAAATAATATTATTAGTTCTCTTTGAAGATGTTTCAAGTCGACGACCGCATACTAGTATTTTTAATATATTGCCGGAGCATAAACGGACTCACTGCGAGGGTAACAAAGCCAGGTTAAATGTGCAGGACTTAAGATCCTGTCCCGCAGGGGTTCGTGGGTTCGAATCCCATCCCTCGCATCACCCTTACAAGACAAAGCATTGTACTAAGTTTTCTATTATTGATAGTTTGATAAATACGCTAAGCTGCAACATATAATTAAAACGCAATTCAATTAACCTCAAGTAAGTGGGATATTTTTGAACTCATGGTTCAAAGATATGAGATACCAAAAGTTAATATTGGGCAATCTCAATATTGTTAGTTAATGGTAGCAGAATATTTTATCCCAGTCTCCCAGAGGCGTTTTTATTTAGTATCGATTATGACTTTTATCAGCGTATAATTATAGAATTATATATATCCTATTAAATATAAATAATTATATTTAATAACTACAATAGATTACCTACTTTGATGATATCCCTAAAACCTAAAACAAC
>JAKACH010000073.1 GCA_021821635.1 Thermoplasmata archaeon
ATGGATCCGATAAATACACTAATCCAGCTTAAGTCTGAGCATGAAAAAGGAAACAAGAATTACGGCATAGACGTACTTGAGAACAAGGTCAGCGACTCAATTAAGCGTGGGGTATACGATCCACTCAGAGTGAAGCAGCACGCATTTGAAGGTGCACTAGAGGTTGCCACCATGATACTGAGGATAGATGATGTAATCGCCAGCAAAAAGACCAGCGGCGGGGAATCCCCCGGTGGCGCTCCTGGCGGAATGGGTGGCATGGGCGGCATGGGCGGAATGCCACCGTACTAGGCACCATAACTTATTTTTATATTTTCAACTTTTGCACTAGCGCGGCTCAGGGCTTCCATCTGGCTTTCGGGTAAGATTATTATGCTTTCCTAAGATATCGGCCCGGTGATTTATTGAATTTATACGAATACCAAGGAAAGCAGCTTTTTGGCCGTTATAACATACCAGTCCCGGCAGGTTACGTTGTTGAAAATAAAGATCAGCTCAAGAAATACGAGCATCCGGTTGTAGTGAAGTCACAGATTTTGCTCGGCGGAAGAGGTAAATCCGGCGGTATTAAATTTGCCAGGAAGGCAGAGGATCTGGCACCTGCAGTTAGCGAACTTCTTGGATCAAAAATCCGCGATTACACAGTGAAACAGCTCCTTATCGAACAGATGCTGGACATTAAAAAGGAATATTACGTGAGCATCGCACTCAACCGTGCAGACAGGGCACCTGTGATGATCGCCAGCCCTAGCGGAGGAGTTGAGATCGAGTCTGTTCCAGACGACAAGATTTTCAGGAAGAACATCGACCCGCTTCTTGGTTATTCCGCGTTCCTTGGGAAGGAGGCAAGCTCATTCATGGGATTTGATAAGGATCTTGCTGCACAGTTCTCAAAGATACTGCAGCAAATGTATCAACTATTCATAGAATATGACTGCGAACTGGTCGAGATAAATCCACTTGTTCAAACAGGAGATGGAAAGCTTGTAGCTGCAGATTCAAAGGTTGTGGTTGATAACGATTCACTATTCAGGCACAAAGACCTTAACAACGAAGACCCGGAGAAAACACCTCTTGAAAGAGAAGCGAACGAGAAGGGATATGCGTTTGTTGAGCTGGATGGCAAGATAGGAGTTATTGCAAATGGTGCAGGCCTAACAATGGCTACACTTGATGCGCTGACGCTCCATAACGGAAAACCGAGAAACTTCCTTGATTTGGGAGGAACTGACTCAACGGAAATCGTGGTTGAGGCCTTCGATCTTGTCCTGAAAGCAAAGCCTGAGGCAATACTTGTTAACATCTTTGGAGGCGTTACAAAGTGCGATACGGTTGCAGCAGGAATAGTTGAAGCCAAAAAGAAATACAACATCAAGCAGCCCATGGTGGTGCGGCTCAGCGGAGTCCGGGAAGAGGAAGGAAGGAAAATACTCACAGATAACGGGATAGATGCATTTTCGGAAATGATGAAAGCAATTGAGAAGGTTGTAACTTACGTGAAGGTGAAATAATGGGATATATAATAGACGAGAACACGAAAGTTGTAGTTCAGGGAATTACCGGCCATCAGGGATCATTTCATGCGGGAGAAATGGTTAAGTTTGGAACAAAGGTTGTTGCCGGCGTCTCTCCCGGAAAGAAGGGGACCCAGCATAACGGAATTCCGGTATTTGACAGCGTGATGGACGCCATGAGCACGGGCGCAAATTCTACTATGATATCAGTGCCGGCACCCTATGTAAAGGATGCAGCTTATGAGGCAATTGACGCCGGAATCAAGCTCATCTATATACTGACGGAACACGTGCCCTTCCACGATACTCTGGAAATATTCCACCAGACAAAGGTTCGCGGTATCCGTCTTCTTGGTCCCAATGGCCCGGGAGCAACCAGACCTGGCGTTTCAAAGATAGGTATTATGCCAAACCAGATTTTCAGAAAAGGAGATGTTGCAGTGGCCTCAAGAAGCGGGACCCTTACTTATGAGATTGTAAACGCCATAACTCAGAGCGGCCTTGGCGAAACCACCGTGGTAGGACTTGGAGGAGACCCGGTTGTAGGAATGACATTCATAGATGCACTCAAATTGTTTTACGAAGACCAGAATACCAAGAGGATTGTTCTTGTCGGAGAAATTGGTGGTAACAACGAGGAGAAAGCTGCAAGATATATAGTTGAGCATGGGGACAAATCAAAGAAGGTTGTTGCCTACATAACCGGCAGAAGTGCGCCTAAGGGAAAGAGAATGGGACATGCAGGAGCCATAATTGAAAGAGGTGTCGGTACTGCGGAGTCAAAGATAAAGGCATTCTCTGAAGCTGGTGTGAAGGTCGCTGACTATCCAGACGACGTGCCCACACTTCTCAGGTGATCATCATGAAGAGAGACCTGCTTTCGGCGTTTGACATGAAGGATGACCTTGAACAGATAGTCGATCTTGCCATAAACATGAAGAGAAGAAGATATGACTATGAACCTGTTCTCGCGAAACACATCCTTGGAATGATATTTGAAAAACAGAGCACAAGAACACGTGTTTCTCTTGAAACTGCAATAGAGCAGCTTGGTGGACACGCTATATACCTTAACCCAAACGACATGCAGGTCGGTCGTGGAGAGACCGTTGCGGACACTGCAAGAGTCCTCTCTGGTTTTGTAGACTTCATCTCTTACAGAGCATACAGCAGTGAGAACGTTGCAGAATTAGCCAGAAATGCATCGGTTCCGGTCATAAATGCACTTGACAACAAGGAGCATCCTGTCCAGATCGTTGCCGATTTCATGACGATGAAGGAAAAATTCGGAAAGTTGAAGGGGCTAAAGCTTGCGTATGTTGGAGACGGGAATAACATGGCCAATTCACTCATAGCTGGTTCTTCCATTCTCGGGATTGACGTTAGCGTGGCCTCTCCTCAGGGGCATAAACCAGATCCGGCCATTATCCAAAGATCAAAGGAAACTGCCAAAAGTAAGGATTCAAAAGTTGAGATTCTAGACAGCCCGCAGGAGGCTGTGGAGAATGCGGATGCGGTATACACTGATGTGTGGGTATCAATGGGAGAAGAAGCCGATAAGAAAGAGAAGGAAAAACAATTTGCCGGCTATCAGGTCAATGATTCACTTATGTCGAAGGCAAAGAACACTGCAATATTCATGCACTGTCTGCCGGCACACCGTGGACTTGAGGTGTCTGCTTCCGTCATAGATGGCCCGAAAAGCATTGTTTTCAGGCAGGCTGAGAACAGGCTGCATACAGCTAAAGCTATTCTCCTGACTCTTCATAAGTCCATGCCTCCAAGATCTTCTCTCTAAATCCCGTCAACAATAAACACAATTTCCTTAGAGAACTTAGGCAGGATCTCTAAATATACTATAGCTAACATTGATGCCTGTATGAAAAAGAGTTATAAGGTACTTTGACTTACTATGCTAATGACAGACAAGGATCAGAAGGGCAAGAATCTGCAGGATACTATCCGAGAGAAGAGGGCTTCTGAATCTCTGAGGGAGTTGCCAAGTGTTCTTATCCCAGTCTGGCAGATTAAGTTGCGCGAGCGCTTCGGTATAAACGTGGACAGAGAAATCGCCGCGTATGTTGTCATGGCTACTCATGAGCACGGGACCTGGAAGAGGCAGCGTGCGATGCGCAAGATTCAGAAGATTTTCATGCAGCGCGGAATGGATAGCATCGAATCCATGAAGAAGGCAAAGGAAATTGTAGATCTTAGTGTCGAGAACCACCAATAGAGAATACCCCAGCAGGAAGAAGCTGGAGATACTTATTCAGAAACTGGCTTATCCAAAG
>JAKACH010000074.1 GCA_021821635.1 Thermoplasmata archaeon
TCTCATGGCCTTCTATACATGCATGAAATGCTGCACTGGACTGCCGGTCAAAGGTTACCTGTTGTAATGAGCGTTGTGAACAGGGCTATCGGTCCACCGTGGAATATCTGGTCTGAGCAGACAGACACAATGAACCAGAAGGACACTGGCTGGATGCAGGTCTATTGTGAATCCAACCAGGAGGCTCTGGATACTATCCTAATGGGATACAAGATAGCCGAGTCACAGGATGTGATGCTGCCGCTGATGAGCATGGAGGACGCATTCATATTATCACACACATCGGAACCTGTAAATATACCTGACCAGAACGAGGTCGATGAATTCCTTCCCAAGCTGGATCTTAAGTTCAGGATCGACCTGAAGAACCCGATGGGTTATGGATCTTATACGCCGCCTGATGGGCCATTCATGGAACTGAAGGTGGACTTCATGGAATCCATGAAGAAATCCAAGCGCGTGATCCAGGGCGTTACGAAAGAATTCGCAAGAATGTTTGACAGGGACTATTCGGGTCTTATTGAACAATACAGAATGGATGACGCGAAGTATGCGCTTATAGCTTCAGGGACGCTTGCTTCAACAGGCAAGTATGTTGTCAACAAAATGCGTGAAGAGGGAGAGAAAGTAGGCTTGATAAGACTGCGTTTCTTCCGGCCTTTCCCCGATCAGGAAATCATGGAGGCGGCTTCGAATCTCGATGCTGTTGGCGTCCTGGACAGATCCACTTCGATGGCACCTTATGGCTCGACTGCAATGGAAGTTAGATCAGCGCTCTACGGTAACTCGAAAATACCAGTTGCAGGCTTTATCGCCGGTCTTGGTGGAAGGGACGTGAAGATAGACGATTTTATTGAGATGTTTCGTATGATCAAGAAGGGAAAAACGGGGAATTATTACATAAATGCAAAGGGAGTGAAATAGAATGCCATTTTCTATACCTGAAATAGAACTGATGGAACCAGGCCACACGGCTTGTCATGGATGCGGAGCAACACTTGCAATGCGTTATGTTCTGAAAGGTATGGGCGATCATACTGTAGTTTCAGTGCCTGCAGCATGCTGGGCGGTAATCCCGGGTGCAATGCCAAACAGGACGCTTGATGTTCCGATGGTTTATACCCCATTTGCAGCAACTGGTGCAGTCATCTCTGGCTTGAGGGGAGCACTTGACATACAGGGCAACAAGGACTGGAACGTTGTTGGATTTGCAGGAGACGGCGGCACGGCAGATATCGGGCTGCAGTCTCTGTCGGGAGCAATGGAAAGAGGCCATAATGTCTTCTATATCATGTACGACAACGAAGCCTACATGAATACTGGAGTCCAGAGATCCGGGAGTACACCTTATGGGGCAGAAACAACAACCACACCCGTCGGGAAAGAGAGAAACTTTAAGAAACAGCAAAAGAAGGTAGTTGCCGATCTCATGATGGCACAGGGAGTGCCATATGTTGCAACCGCTACCATTGCCTATCCGGAAGACCTGATCAGGAAAATAGAAAATGCAAAGAAAATAAATGGTCCAAAGTTTATCCAGATATTGTCTCCATGCCCAACAGGCTGGTATTATCCACCGGAGAAAAGCGTTGAAATTTCAAGGCTGGCCGTCCAGTCAGGAATCTTTCCGCTTTTCGAGTATTCAAACGGTATAATGAAAGTTACAAAACCTTCAAAACCTGTCAGCATCAGGGAATATCTTTCCATGCAGAAGAGATTCGCCCATCTGAACAATAATGACATAGAAAGCATACAGAAGGGCGTCGACGAAAGGATGGATTTCCTGCTTTCCAAGGAAAGGGAAGGAAAAACTCTTAACAAAAGTTCACAATAATTTTCTGAGCAGATAATAGAGATTAATTGCTTGTTTCTCTACATCTGGATGGTAAAATAAATCTTAAATTGTAATCTAATTATGAGTCTTTTATGTCGTATGTCGATCTTGGAATTTACGTCATGAACTTAATCTGCTAATTATAAAATCTTCATTGGAAACGCTGGGAGGGAGATTCGAACTCCCGAGCTACGAGAGCACAGGCTTTCCAGACCTGCGCCTTACCAGGCTAGGCTATCCCAGCTACTTCGGCGTTATCTTTCATTTATATTTATTCTTTCAGCCTTGTACGAACCAAAACAGTATAAAAGTCATCCACCAAGAATGAATTTACCCGGATCTTCGTATACGCAAGTGCAAGCAACATTACATGATGACAAAATATAGTTTTTACCTAAATCAAGGGACCATTGAAAAGCAGGGATGAAAATCCTTGCCAGCAAAATGAAATATGTTGCTGCTCAATCATCCTTCGACGCAGAATATATCTAAGCTCAAGGATTCACGATCTGATGGATAGGTATAGAATACCAAAGATTTCGCGCAAGATTACAGCAAAAGCAAAATTTACAGCCGCGGATTACCTGAACTCCTTCCACCAAAGTAAAATGTGGATGCCCTCGCGTGCGATAATCGTCTTCTCCCACAGGATATTTGATGCATTATACCGTAACATACCCCTAAGGGAATACGAATTTCCTTATGGCGGCACATTTACGGAGGGTATCAACGTCGATCTCGATCTCATGGTGATAAGATCATATGCCGGCGCTCCTCTTTTAGCAACGATTGTTGAGGAGCTTGGAGCTCTCGGAGTCAAGGATTTCCTTATTGTAGGAACTGCAGGTGCTATTAACGATAAAGCGAAAGTAGGCGACTTGGTTCTATGCAGCAGAGCTATCAGGGATGAAGGAACCTCTTATCATTATGCAAAACCTTCTGTGTTTGCCTATCCTGACAAGGCACTTATAAAATCAATTGAAGCGATTCTGACCCAGCAGAATAAGAAATTTTTGCGCGGGGGCACCTGGACCACGGACGCACCATACCGTGAAACAAGCCTGGAGGTTTCAACATTCAGTAAAATGGGAATTCTCACTGTGGACATGGAGGCTTCTGCTCTTTTCACTGTGTGCAGAAAACTCGGACTCAGGGGAGTGGCGCTGTTTATGGTTTCCGATCTTGTATACGAAGAACCATGGGGTGGTTTCCAGCTAGAAGGAGAGAAAATCGATGAGCTTGCAGAGACAGCCCAGTCTATAGCGCAAAGCAGATGGGTTGCTATGGATTCTGATAACATCACAAATCAGCTATCTTGAATGAACTCCTTGATAGAATTCAGCAAAGTTTTGAACATATCAGGGGTCAGATTGCCTGTGTTTGTATTCCTCGGGCTTGGATGAAAAGAGGCAAAGATCCTCTTCCCATCATCAAGGTCATAGGAATTGGCATGCTTAAAAACCATTTTTGAAGGCATCTCAATAGCGTAATGCTTCAGGTACTTGATATAAGAGTCAAAGGCAATTTTTCCTAATAGAAGTATGGCCTTTGAATCTGTCAGCAGATCAAGTTCTCTGCGGAGAAAAGGGAAGCAATTCTGCATTTCTTCTCTGGTCGGGATGTTGTCGGGCGGTACACACCTGACTGCCGCAAGTATGTAACAATCCTTCAGTTGAAGGCCATCTCCTATGTAGTCTGAATTTGGTTGATTTGCAAATCCGGCATTGTAAAGGCCCTTCATCAGAAACCTTGCTGAAAGATCACCGGTGAACACCCTTCCTGTTCTGTTTCCACCGTGTGCAGCTGGAGCCAGTCCTATTACAACAAGCCGAGCATTGACAGGCCCGAACCCAGGAACCGGCTTTCCCCAATATTCCTGCTCTCGAAATCGCTTAGTCTTTTCTTTTGCTATTTTCTCCCTGAACTTCACAAGTC
>JAKACH010000075.1 GCA_021821635.1 Thermoplasmata archaeon
GACTGCAACATCAGCTTCTATGGACTGGATACCCTTCACGGGCAGAATGTTACTGCGTTATACATACACATTCCCACCTTCCATGGAGCAAAGACGGTCAGGATAACTGCCCTTTATAACGGATCTGTGCTGAATCATTCATCTTCTGTAGCGGCTGGATCAAGTGTTTACCTGATCGGTTCCTTCCCTGATGGCGTTGGCCTTGGTAACTATACCTATACATGGTCTGATAACGGAAAGACAATTTCCAACCAGCAGAATTTCACCTACAATCTTCAGAATGGAACCAATAATATTGAACTCATATCCTCCGGTTCCAACGGTACGGCATATCAGAATTTTACGATCTATGTTGGACAGAAGCCTTCTTCTTCATTTAGCACTCTTGAGATCGTGGGTATAGTCATTGTTGTGGTTGCCATTGCTGCAGTTGCCGCTGCATTGGTTATTAAGCGGAAACATTGATGATACTGGATGAAAAACATTTACAACAATTCCCCTTTTATTCTGTCTTATAGCTTCAGGGATACCGCTGGAAAAGAGATCCAGTCATTCAGGTCAAACCTTCCTGTGCTACCCGCTTCAAACATGAAGATTCTAACGGGGTTTGTTGCCTACAGGTTACTTGGAAATGACTATGAATTTATTACTGAAGTAAAAATAGAGGATAATAAGATCACACTTGACGGGGGACCAACCCCCCTCCTTGATTTTTCCTCTCTTTCGGAAATTTCCGAAGCACTTGACCTTAGTGCGCATCACATGAAAGAAAACGTCCTTACCCTGAAGACAAAGAACGAAAGAATTGACAATCTTAACTTAAACCCTGCTTGGAATTACGCCGATTCAGCATACTCATACCAGCCTAAAATCTCCAATTTTTCACTCAACGAGAACTGCAAACCAAAAGATACTTCTCTCCATGATTTTAGCCTTCAGGATCTCCATGAAAGCGAAGACAACTTTATTCCAGTCCGGAGTCCCAGAAATAATATCAAAAATGGTTTAATCGATACAAATTCAAGAAAAACTGGGCAGAAAATATCTGCAAAAAATGGATCCTTAAGACATGCTGAAAGATTGGAGAATATCCTGGAACACATGGAGACAGTTAGCTGCAACTATTCCGCAGAAGTACTATTCAAATATCTCAGTTATGCGAGGACTCTTAGGCAAGGGTCTTGGAAAAACTCTTCAACAATTCTCGTGGATGAACTCATAAAATTCCTCGGCTATGATCCCGGTATTTCTATAGCCGACGGATCAGGCTTATCAAGATCCAATTTTCTCAATACATCATTTCTTTCCGATCTCCTGATGAAGATTCACCTCAATGATGGAGACAGTTTTATAAGGCATCTCCCAGAACCAGGAAAAGGAACGCTGAAGAATAGGTTAAAGCCCTACAAGAGTGCCGTGATTCATGCCAAGACAGGTTCACTCACAGGCGTGGCCGCTCTTTCTGGATACATTTATGCTTTAGATACCTCATTCAGTATAATAGTAAATAATTACCTTGGCAGCGAGAAAATGACTTCTATTATTGATAATATACTGGATCAATTTCTCTCTGAGAATGAAATATCTAGAGGTTTGAGAGAAAGATAGAATACTCGATCTGGAATAACCATCTCGTGCTCCAGCGTATAATGAGTAACTTCTCAAATAAAAATGGAAATCTCTGCCTGGATGGAGTTGATACTTGTGTTCTCGCCAGGAAATATGGAACTCCGCTTATCGTTACATCTGAAAAGAGGATCAGAGACAATGTGAGAAGACTTGTGGGCGTTCTTTCGTCATTCTTCAGTGAATTTGATGTAAAGTACGCCATGAAAGCAAACCCAAACCCCAGAATTCTCTCCATTCTCAGATCTGAAGGTCTTGGAATCGATGCTTCTTCAGAACAAGAAGTCAGATTAGCCCTAGAAACTGGTTTCAGACCAGACCAAATTTTGTTCACTCCCAACTTTGCAAGCAGGAGTGAACTGCTTTGGGCATCGGCTTCTGGTATCCCAATTAATTTTGACAGCCTCAACCAGTTCCGCCAAATAGGAGAAAAAGTTCCACCAACTGTCAGTTTCAGGATAAATATAGAATACGGAAAAGGTGAATTCAAGGGTACGACGACATCAGGACATGATTCCAAATTTGGCATTATGGATAAAGACGCAGTATCTGCTTACAAGGCTGCCAAAGAAGCCGGAGCAAAGAGATTTGGAATTCATGTAATGGCCGGTTCAAATGTGCTTGATCCCGATCATACAGCTCATGTGGCTTCCTCTATCCTCGAAGTAGTAAAAAAAATAACAGACGCCAATGATATTGAGTTTAGCTTCATCGACCTCGGCGGGGGTCTGGGTGTGCCATATCAGCCGGGTGCAAAGGAGCTGGACCTGACCATTACATTCCGAAATGTACATGATGTTTTTGCGCGTGTATTTGACGGTGTAAAAATGCCAAAACTTTCAATAGAACCCGGCAGATACCTGGTGGCAGATTCATCTGTACTTCTTGGATCTGTAACGGATGTAAAAATTCAGGATAAGGTATTTTTAGGATCCGATGTAAGTATGAACACACTGATCAGGCCTGCACTTTACGGAGCGAAACACCACATTGTTTTGGCCAATCGCTTGAATGATGAGATTTCTGGTTCCTACCAGGTCGTAGGTCAGATTTGTGAAAACACAGATCGTATTGGAACAGACATAGAATTACCTGAACCAAGGATCGATGACATACTGGCTGTGTTTGATGCAGGTGCTTATGTCGCCAGCATGGCGAGCAACTATAATGGAAGGCCGATTCCCGGTGAAGTTCTTATTAGTAACATGGGCGAAGAAATTATTAGATCTCCATCGACATTTTCAGACTATACTCGAAACTATATATTCAATAGACCTGGGAAAACAAGTCCCAACGCAGGGAAAGGTTCTTGATATCTGGCAAGAATTAGTTTATACACTGGCATGTTGACAGGCTAAAGATCAAGTACCATAATGCTGAATTCCCTTGTTACCCTGAAGCCATATCTAGAATAAAGATGGGATGCCTTTTCTGTGGTCCAGAGAAAATATGCGTGTCGAATCCCATTTGCCTTCATTGCATTCAGCGTATGAACAAGAAGCATCGTACCAATGCCCATTGATCTGTGTGCCTCGCTCACCTCGAAGCAACCAAATCGTTCTCCAGGCGCAAATTCGAATGGACCTTCTCCAGCCGCATACATTGCATATCCTGCGAATTTATCTTTCACCTTCGCTACTGTGATCTGTTGCAAGTCGCCTTCGTTGATAACACCACTTGCCCGGTAAAAACAGTCTGCGGGGAAATTGTTCTCAATAAACTCCAAAAATTTCTCTATCTCGTCAATCTGGAGATTCCCTATCTTGACATTATTATCGTTTATTTCTTTATACCAGTGTTCGCCGATCTCTGCCTCCATGGCAATTGCAACAGAATCTTCCTTAAAACCGACTTCACTGAGCGAATCGAATACTTCCGGATATTTTTTCCTGTCTATTCCAGGAAAGAAATAGCCTGGAGAGAAATTCGAGTAGTACACCCTATCTATACCACGTCTTATGCATTCACTTTTCTGCTTTTCTAAGAGCTTCACCAGCTCATCACTTTCTCCAGGCGCTGCAGATAGAATCCAAGCCAGGTTCTTTTCAAATGGTGCATAGAGGAACTTTGTTGCTCTGAAACCCATAAGGGAGTAGGCTTTCCCATAAGTAAGTGTATC
>JAKACH010000025.1 GCA_021821635.1 Thermoplasmata archaeon
CGATGTCGTCTGTTCCTATCCTGGTGCTGAACAAGGTGCCAAGGGTGGGGCTGTTCGCCCATTAAAAGGAATCCTGAGATGGGTTCACTACGTCGCGAGACAGTAGGGTTGCTTCTCCGTGGGAGTGCATGATGTCTGAGGGGAAGGAGCCTTTAGTACGAGAGGAACGGGGGTTCGTGGCTTCTGGTTTACCGGTTGTCTGGCAAGGCAAACGCCGGGTAGCCACGCCATACGCGGATAAAAGCTGAAAGCATCTAAGCTTGAAGCCGCCCCTAAAAATAGACATCGTTATTAGGTCTCTCCTAAAAGAGGAGATTGATAGAGCCGGGATGTAAGTGCCAAGCTTCGGCGAGGCATTCAGTCCACGGCCACTAATCGACCGAATGCACAATCAATGCTAATACAGCTGAACCGGCGTTGTTAAATATTTTTTTATGTTTAAAATGAAATTTTTTCGTTAAGACGTATCTTAAATTTGAAGTACGTTTCATCTATGATTTGAAATAATCGATTTTGACTTGTGTCATACTCTTTTTAATCAGCAGTCATTAAGGCACAATTTAACTATAAAGCGGCGACACTTTAGTACAGCGTTTGAATAATAAAAAATCTTTACGTTTGCTGTAATGCAGTGTTGCGATTTGAAATTCAAGAAAGATTAAATAAAATTTTTAAGATGATTTTATCTGCCAGCAGGGTTTCTTCCTGAGAGCAGGCTGGTGATCACGGTATGAGCATGGCCAGACACATTCTGAATCGCAATTTCCAACCCTTGCATATGTCCGGTTGCTATAGCTGTTCCAGCTACACCTGCAGAGACTCCCATTGCTACTAGTATTCCTTTTGCTAATGCCAATCCTGTTAAGACCATATATGTTCATAAGTACATACGATAACCATTTTTTGGTTCATCTTTGTACCAAAAAAATTTCCTGAATAGGATGGTATGCCAACTCATCATATATCCTCCTATTCCACAGGTCTGCTACTGAAAAAGTATAACTTCAAACCTCCCAATTATGTGGATGAAAATATAAATATAAGATAAAAGCAAAGAGTGTGTATAAATATGCGTTTATTACCTCGCCATAAGTTAATAATATGGAGAGCTATCAACGCTGCAGTGTCTTATCCGGAAATACAACTAATGGATTCACTTGCTGTTATCAAGTTAAACTCTATTTTTCCAAAATACTTGCAGGTGAGAGATATCCGGATAGGAGAGGCAGACAACTTCATCCTGATGGGAAAGCGCAGCGGTAACTGGAATATATACAGACGGCTATATCATGATCTTTCCGAAACAGAGAGATCGGCACTCGTGGACTTCGCATTAAAAAACGGGCTGGATACTTTCGTGCTTCACGGAAGGACGATGTCCGTTTCTTTGCCCGCAGAACTGGCTGCGTTTCTTGACAACATCAATTCTACAATCGGCTGCAGAGTTTCACCGGTGTCATTGCTATCAAATGGCGACATCTATTTATGTATCGAATTCGAAATGAGCCAGTCAAGCTATGTTAGCAAAGTCATTATGGATTACCTGAGAAGCAAGCATGGGTTGGATGTCAACCTTATTTTTTATGGCAGATATGCGGAGAAAGTACCTTATATTTTTAATATTTACCGAAATCTTGGCAATAGCCTGGGAAATCTCACTCTTGTGGAGACAAGATGGGAATACAATGACACTAAGATTGACTTAGAAAACAACGGGCTTTTCCTCAATCACGGAATACTGATGCCCAAACAGTTTTCTGATGCGACCACCGAAAAGATACTCCTGAAACTGGAGTCACCGGAGGTAAAGGGTAAAATTGATGCAATTTCACTGCCAGGCGAATCCCGACTTGCCGAGGCAAACCTTAAATCAAGCTTTTTCAATGATTTTTATCTCAATGTTATAATTGAGTACAGCGGGCCGATCTTCTTTACTGCCAAATCCGATGCCACAGGACTTACCTGTTATTATACGGTCGAGACAGATGCAAGGGATTCTTTTTTACTGGGGCTTTTCAGGCACTGGTCCCTGGAGGGAAGGCATAACCATGTGAATTTTCTCGTACAGGTAAGAAATTTGGACAAAGTTGACCTCGATGAACCCTCCAAGAAAGCTATTTCGGCATAAATGAAGCAAAAAATTTTTATTTTTCGACTTTCTTGACGACTTTTTCAGCTATCCCGGTGAATAAATCGGCAAAACTTTTATCCACTTCAACACCGGGGACACCGGAATCTGCTCCCGTTACTACGCTGGGCAGGAACGGCAGGCTGCCAAGGAAGTCTATGCCAAGTTTCTTGGCGAGCTTTTCGGCCCCTCCCTTACCGAATATTTCTATCTCCTTGCCGCAGTGAGGGCAAATAAGTCCACTCATGTTTTCGACGAGACCGAGGACCTTCAACTTCAATTGAGTGGCAAAATTAATTGCCTTTCTTACGTCTAGGAGAGCAATATCCTGAGGTGTGGCGACGATAATGACACCTTCGGCGTCAGGCACGAGTTGAGCGACTGTGAGGGCCTCGTCCCCCGTCCCAGGCGGAAAGTCCATGACAACGTAATCCATCCCATCCCACTTGACCTCTTCAAGGAATTGCTGGACTGCCTTATGCCTGAGTGCACCTCTCCAGATGACTGCTGTATCCTCGGTGCTAAGCAGGAAAGCCATGGAGATAATGCTGACGCCATACTTCGTTTCGGCCGGGATTATGCCCTCTTCATTGGCAAACAGCTTCTCTTTGTCTATGCCAAGCATCTTCGGATCGTCCGGTCCGTTGATGTCGGCATCTATCAGGCCCACCCTCTTTCCAAGCCTAGCAAGCGAAACTGCCAGATTGACGGCAACGGTTGACTTTCCAACGCCTCCTTTGCCGCTCATGACAAGTAACGTGTGTTTCACACCCCTGTATTTCTCGGATTTTCCCGGAGGGGCCACATTCAACTGGAGCTTTGGAGGCTCATTCATCTTGATTTCTCCCTTAGCCATAACCGCGTATTGCAGAAGCAGATATAACCTTCTCTGGGAAGGTTTAAAGACGCTGTATCAACCTTCAATTTTCGAACAACCATGCATTTTGCTTCCATATTATAACCGCATAAAGGATCCGATGCGAAATCTCGCATGAAGGCTTATTATTAGCGAAAGTATGTCAACGTGGATGTACGATACTGAATGCATATTCTGTACAGATGTTGTCGCTAAAAGAAATGCGGCTATTGTATATGAGGACACAGATACCATGGCCTTCATGGACTATGCTCCTGTTGAAGAAGGGCATCTGCTTGTAATTCCGAAGAAACATTACGAGAGTATACTGGATATTGAGAGCGAAGACTATGTTCGCGTCCACGATCTGGTCAGGAAAATATCTCCAATATTGCTCAGGGCCCTTCATGCCGATGGCCTCAATGTGGGGCAGAACAACGGAACCTGTGCAAATCAGGTGGTGATGCATTATCATGTACATATGATACCAAGGTTCTGCTCCACATCTATACCTACCGTTTCAGATAGGGGGCGGTTCTCGGATAAGCCGCTAAAATGGGAACGGAAAATCTCAGCAAAGGATGATCTGGCTGCAATTGCCTCGATAATCAGGAAAGAGATTGAGAAGCCGCTCTAGGCAGAACTTGGTCTTTTATACAGGCATATTTCCTGATAATGATGTCTATGGTCAAGCTAGAATAAACTGATAAGTAAAATATAATATGTCTTAATAATAACAATACAGCAGAAAGTGGTGACAATGAAAAGTATCGAGGAGCTTTACAAGCGTGCATTTGAGCTTAAGAATAGAGGAATGTCCGATAAGGAGATATCAACTGAATTACATCTGTCGGTCAATACCGTCACATGGCTTCTCAGTAAGGAATTTTTGAAAGAATCAACCGTTCAGGATGTAAAGATAGGATGGAGAACAATTGGCGTCTACGGGAGCAGGATAAGTGCTTTCTCAGAGACAATCTGTGACATCATAGAGGAAGAATCCACCTCAATGAACATGGTTGCGGATGCAATTCTTGGAATTACAATCAATGGAATCCCATTTGCAACAATGGCTTCATATTTTCTTGACAAGGAGCTCATTGTTTACAGGCCACATCCAGCGAGAAAGGAAGGAGTTTTCAGCAGTAACTTTGCATCAGTCAAGGGAAAAAACATAGTCATAGTCGATGACGTTGCAAGCACCGGGGAGACCCTTAAGAGAACAATTGCGGACATAAAGAAGGAAGGCGGAAAACCCATACTCGCGGTTGTACTCGCTTCCAAGATGGCAGACGATGAAATATCTGGCGTGAAGCTAAGGTCGCTGATCCGGACGAGGTTAGTGGGCATAAGAAAATAAGACACCCTGCAACTACAGATAACAGAAATGATTTTTTCTTTACACATTCAAAGGAAACCATGTTTCTTATCGGAGAGTGCCATTCAGAAAGCATTCAAGTGTGCTGTGCAGGCAAGATCTTCAGTAGGAGATAGGATACAATAATGATAGACAAGTTTAAGCAGGAAAAACTAAGGAAAATGCTGGAGACAGGTATAAACCCGTATCCATATTCTTTCAAGCAGGAAATGCACGCAGATGATATCAAGAACGACTTCGAAACCCTCAAAGGAAGAAAGACTTCGATCGCAGGAAGGGCAATGAGCATCCGCCATATGGGGCAGCTCTACTTTATTGATATTCTTGACTCGACAGGCAAGATCCAGGTTCTCTTGTCTCCTCAGATGACCAAACCTGAATCCATGTCGCTTCTGGACTTAATCGACATGGGTGATATTTTAGGAATTCATGGAACAATCAACAAATCAAAGCGTGGTGAGATAAGTATCGAGGCTTATGAAATAACAGTCCTTTCCAAATCTTTGAGCCCAATGCCTGAAAAGTTCCATGGGCTAAGCGACACAGAGATAAGATACAGGAAGAGACACCTCGACCTCGTTGCGAACCCGGAAGTCCGCAAATTTTTCATAACCAGGGCGAAAATACTTAACTATTTCCGAAAATTCCTTGATTCTCGGGGGTACATAGAATTTGAGACACCAATTCTCCAGCCTACTTATGGAGGTGCAAATGCAGAACCATTTGTAACTCGATACAGGGCGCTTGACGCTGACTTCTACCTCAGGGTATCTGATGAGCTCTATCTCAAGAGGCTTATCATAGGCGGACTGGAAAAGGTGTATGAGGTATCTAAGGACTTCAGGAACGAGGATATAGACTCGACACACAATCCTGAATTCACCCAGGTGGAATTCTACGAAGCCTACAAGGATTACAACGACTTCATGACCATGACGGAAGAGCTTTTATCTTCACTGGTGAAGGAACTTTTTGGTACATTTAAGATAACCTACCAGGGAAAGGAGCTTGATTTTACACCTCCGTTCAAGAGAATCTACTGGGTCGAGGAAGTCAAGAGGCTTTCGGGAATCGATGTTTCTACCCTCACGGATCAAGAATCAAGGGAGGTAGCTATGCGTGAAGGGTTGAAGACCTCCACTTTCAATGCCTATCATGTGGCGGATGGACTCTTTGATAAATACGTTAAGCCAAATCTTCACGATCCGACCTTCGTGCTGGATTTTCCAGCTTATATGTGCCCGCTCACGAAGGATAAGAGAGGAAACCCGAAACTCAGTGAAAGATTCGAGGTATTTATTGCAGGGAGAGAAGAGGGCAACTGTTATTCGGAGCTCACTGATCCAATCGAGCAGAGGAAAAAGTTTGAGGATCAGGAGAGGGAAAGACTGCGGGGAGATGCTGAAGCACCGCCTTCAGATGAGGAATTCCTGGAAGCCATTGAGTTTGGAATGCCCCCGACTGCCGGCATTGGCTTATCCATAGACAGGCTTGCCATGATATTAACAGATAATATCTCAATCAAGGAACTTCTTGCGTTCCCGACGATGAGACCCAAAAAGTGAACTTTTTTGAATTGCCTTCTGAGTTCTTTACTTGGCTCACTCTTCCTGAACGGGATGCAGGAACTCCTCAATTTTCTGACCGTTTACTGAATAAGAGTAAGTAACGTCTATTCCTGCCCGTGCAAGAGTGATTCCAACATGGCAATATTTTGAAAGCGAGAGGTTTGCAGCCTTCTTCAGAGCCTCGGGCTTGACCTTTCCCCATGCCTTGTAGTGCACATTCACAAATTTGAAAATCTTTGGAAATTCAGTCATTCTTTCGCCAGAGACCTCACACTCATATCTGTCCAGCTGCTGCTTCATCTTCTCCAGTATTCCCAGCACATCCGGTCCGCTGCAGGTGCCTGCAGCAAACAGCAGAAGTTCAGTTGGACTGTAAATCTCGGGACGGTTTGCATAATGATCATCTATTGTGAGCGTTTCCTTTCCTTCTACAGTTGAGACGAATCCCTTCCCTTTTTCCTGCCTGAATGAAACCTTCATGCCACCCGTATAATATAAAAGATAAAACATGTTTCATTGGTCTCCATCTGCGGTTTACTGAGCTTTGTTATAGATTGAGTTAAGGACCAACACAAAAGATAAAAGGAATCAGGCTGACTTTTCTGGAATCATATCCCGTTTTCAAAAACGTTTCTTATCTCTTCCTTTGTCTTTCCTGCTCTGAGCAGCAGGTACAGAAGAATCCTGGCTTTCAGTGGGTTCAAAGATCTGGCGGAAATTAAGCCACGCTTCAGCAGATCACTTTCACTTCCACGGAACGAATAGGTCTTTGAAAGTATTTCCCCGTTTCTTGTCCTGGATGCCAGAACAACCGGCATCTTAGAAGCAAGCTTTTCAAGATTATCTACGATGGATGGATAGATGTGTCCTGCACCCATGGCTTCCAGCACAATACCATCGTATCCAAGGTCCGCCACATGCCTGATAAGCTTTCCGGAATCACCAAGCAAAGCGGTGAACAGAAGGACCTCTTTTTCCGGGCTTCCCGGATCTACAGTTATTCTCAACCTGTCAGTTGCGGGTTTCAATGCTATCCTGACACGATCCTCGGAAATCCATCCAATCGGACCAAGGGGGAAAGAACTGAAAGCAGCTGGATTGGATGTGTGCGTCTTCTTAACGTATCTTGAATGATGTATATCATCGTTCATTACAACAACTGTTCCTAAGCCACTCGTGTAGCCGCTCGCAGCTACGCGTACAGCAGCGATAAGGTTAGCTTGTCCATCTGATCCGGGAGTTGTCGGATCCCTCATAGCTCCCGTAACGACGACCGGCTTTTCAGATCGGACCGTAAGATTTAGAAGAAAGGATGTTTCCTCTATTGTGTCAGTGCCCTGGGTTACCACAACAGCATCAACTTCGTTCTGGAGCAAATCATCTATATCCTGACGCAAGGCCAACAGATCTGGTAAGCTAAGACCGGAAGAAGCTACCATTCGAAATGGTACGGTCTTTATCTCCGCTATATCCCTTAATTCCGGCAGAGATGATACCAGGCTTTCCGCATCAAGGTTAGGCACAACACCTGAGGCAACCTTCTTTGCCATGGAAATCGTCCCGCCAAGTGAAACTACTGCAACTCTCGGTTTGGTCATTATTGGCTGGAAATGCCCACAGGAATGATAAGTTTAATGTTTCAGAAGTCAGCAGATTTAAGGAATCATCGCCTGAAAGCAATGCATATGCGCACTCATCTTGCAATGTATTCTGATTAATCTCTTGTCAGGAATTATCGATCCTGAAATCGCACCTATTTCTAAGGAAAATTAAATTTCATTCGCAGTTAATGCAGTTATTGTGCAGAAAAATTAATCAGGGAACACCTGGGTTCCTGATTTTTCACTGACAACATCCTCCGCATGATCCAGGCTGCCTATTGATGCATGTCCCCCTGTCTTTTTAACGAATTCCACAACCGCCTTGACCTTTGGGCCCATGCTTCCTCCAGGGAAATGGCCCTCCTTGTAGTATTTCTCAAGTTCACCTGCAGATAGCTTACCGAGCTTTTTCTCATGACTGGTTCCAAAGTCAAGAATTACATTTTCCACGTCAGTGAGTATGACAAACCTCTGTGCCTTGAGGGTAATCGCAAGGAACGATGATGCTAGATCCTTGTCTATCACTGCATCTGCACCTGAATATCCATGATCCGACTTTACAACCGGGATCCCACCGCCTCCAGACGCAATGGGGAGCAGACCACTCATAAGAAGCGATATTATCGCCGGTCTTTCAACAATCTCCAGTGGCTGTGGAGATGCAACGATCCTCCGGTACCCCTTCCCTTTTTCTTCCCTTACGATCCAGCCATTAGCTCTTGCAAGTTCCTCTGCTTCCTCTTTCTTATAGAAAGGGCCTATCGGTTTACTCGGGTTTGTAAAAGCGGGATCATTTTTGTCGACAAGCGTTCTTGTCACTATTACTGAAGCATTCTTTTCAAAGCCAATCCTTGCTCTGACAGAATCATACGCGTTGAGAAGTATCTCTCCAATTAGACCTTGCGACATTGCGCCGCACGAATGCAGAGGGAGCGATGGTGTGATATTCTTCGATGCCTCATTCTGCAGGAGTATCCCTCCAACCTGCGGGCCATTTCCGTGGGAAATCACCACTTCGTTGTTCTGGATAATGTTTGTAAGCTTCTCGAATGCGTCCGTGGCCCTTTTCAACTGAATTTCATACGTCGCCTTGTCTCCGCTCCTCAAAAGAGCGTTTCCTCCAAATGCTATCACAATTCTTTCCATAATAGATCCCGATGGGAAGTACGCTCAGCACCGCCGAGTTTAAATACTTGATCTGGGGGCTGGGTGATCTATATTGTTCCTGATTCAGAGAATCCAGAAGCAGGTTGCCCAGTATAATTAGTGGTATAATATGCTTTTGCTGAAAATGATTCTAATTGCAAATTTGCGATAATAATTACTATCAACTTTGCATAATTAGCGTCGATTGTCGAATTTCGCTTGCTATCATTTATGGTTTGTATCTATAGATCAATATATTACCAAAATCACTTTGAAAACAGCCGGCAAGGTCTCAGATGATACTGATAGAGAATGACATGCATATATAAGTGAACATTGAACAAGTCTAATACAAAATTCATTAAATCCGCTGGAAATCCATAATCCCGGAGGGGAAAATATGACAGATTTTGACCTCGTTATCAAAAGGGCTCGAATCGACGACGACAAGGACTTGGTCGATATAGGGATATCAGGAGGAAAGATATCAAAAATCGACAAGAAATTGTCTGCAGCCAATGTTATAGACGTAAACGGTGATGTGGTTGTCCCGTCTTTTATAGAGAGCCACATACACTTGGACAAGGCACTGCTAGAGAGGGTTAAACCAAACCTTGAGGGAACCCTTGCAGGCGCTATTAAAATAACCGGCGAACTTAAGAAAGGATTCCAGTACGACGAAGTCCTTGCCAGGTCTCGCGCAGTGCTTGAAATGCTAATTGCTCACGGTACCACTTATGTACGCGCTCATCCGGACACCGATCCTCTTGGTGGGCTGACAGGCTTCAAGGTCATGCTTCAACTCAAGAAGGAGTATGCCAACGCCGTCGATATGCAGGTAGTAGCCTTCCCGCAGGAGGGTATAATCAAGTTGCCCGGAGCGTTCGAAATTCTCGAAGAGGCAATGAAACTGGGTGCAGACGTGGTAGGAGGCTGCCCATACAACGAGAACTCTTATGAAGACACGAAGAAACACGTTGATCTCGTGTTCGGCCTTGCGAAGAAATATAACAAGGATCTTGACTTCCACGCGGACTTCGGCGATAACCCGGATGACCTCAGATACAGGTCTATTGATTACATCATCGAGAAGACAATAAAGGAGGGATATCAGGGAAGAGTCACAGTGGGACACATGACATCTCTATCCAGCATTGATCCTGCACTCTTGAAGGATACCATCTCAAGAATGGCAAAAGCGGGTATCAACATAGTGCCGCTGCCGGCAACTGACATGTACCTTAGCGGCAGAGGGGATGTTAATAAGGTTCGAAGAGGGGTCATAAATCCAAGGCCATTTGTAGAGGGCGGAGTCAACGTTGCTTTCTCGTCCAACAACATTAGAAACGCATTCACGCCGTTCGGAAGGGGAGATCTCCTGATGATAGGTTCTCTTTTCGAGCATGCAGCACAGCTTGGTTCCATATCCGATCAGAAATTGCTCCTAAAGATGATAACAGAGAACGCCGCAAAGATACTCAGAATATCGGATAAATATGGAATGGCAGCGGGAAAGAATGCCGACCTGGTCGTACTTGGAACAAAGGCAGTATCAGATATATTCCTAGATGTGCCTGTGAGGAAATATGTTATCAAGAGGGGAAAAGTAGTGTATAGAAGCGAGCTGATAGAGCTCAAAAACTGGATGTGATAAAGAAGTGGCGACGAAAACAAAGGAAATAATACCGACAGCTATAACCGGGGCCTTTTTGGCCGGATTGACAGCAGCGTTTGTGATATCGGGGGTTCTACCCAAGCCTTACGCCCTGATGTTCCCACCCTGGGGTGTGTTCATCACTTGGGCAGGTTATTTTGCCGCAGGCGGTGGAGGAAAGGGGCAGGGAATGCCGGCATTCAAGAAAATGTATGTCGCAATATTATGGGGAGACATATGGGGATTTGCCGGTGCCTACCTGATGAATATAGTTAACCCGCATGCTGCTAACCTGCCATTGATGATTTTCTTCGATGGAGTAATCATATTCCTGGTGAACCAGCCGATACTGTGGGGTACCAGGTACTGGAATCCGATAAAATACACGCCAGCGATATTCTACGGGTTTGCAACATTCTTCAGCACATACTTTGGCGGATTCGGCTTTATACCGGGGAACATATACGCAGCTTTCATCTCGTCGTTCGTAGTGAACGCAATTGGGCCAATTTTCGGTTACCTCCAGGTAAGGATGGCAATGATCAGGGAGGTACCAGCCTAGGAGCACAACCCCTGTCAATGCAACAAAAGAATCGTGGACCATGCAGTCCACATAAACATTTTTCAGATCAAAATTATGTATTGAATAGCAATCCTAATTAATTCTGCACTCAGGTGGTATATTTGGAAGAGAAATATCATGTAATAGAAGGAAGGTATATCGATTCAGTCCTGCTGATGCAGATCAGCAGGGAAATAGAGAAGATGCAGGGTGTCTCCAAGGCAAGCTGTATGGTGGCAACAGCCGAAAACATTTCATTTCTGGAGATGGCCGGTTTTCATCCACCATCAGGCGTTAGCGGCAACTCGGTCATAATTGCGGTCGAAGCGGAGTCGAGCAAGAAATGCGAGGACGCAATTAACAACGCTATAAACCTCATAGACACTGGCATGGTACAGCATAAGACCAGCTACACCCTTGACGACCTGCCGGATCTGATTTCCACTGACGATTTTCCTGTGGTTTTCATCTCGACCCCGGGCGAGTATGCTTACGACGTTGCGGATAAGAGCCTTGATTCGGGTGCAAACGTGCACATATTCAGCAGCAACGTACGTATAGAACAGGAACTGAGACTCAAAACCAAGGGTGCCAGCAAGGGCCTTTTTGTCATGGGTCCCGATTGCGGAACATCCATCATACATGGGAAGGGACTCGGATTCTCGAACGCACTTGAAGCAACAGGTGACATAGGAATAATAGGATCATCTGGAACAGGTATCCAGGAGCTCTCAGTTTTAATGGACAGGAACGGGCTTGGAGTTTCTTATGCTATAGGTGTTGGAAGTAACGACCTTAAGGAGTCGATAAACGGGATTATGTCAAAGCAGGCGCTTAATTTTCTGAAGGAGCGATGCTCTGCCATCGCGGTTGTGTGCAAAAAGCCGGATCCCTCAGTTGAGAGGGCACTGCTTGAATCCATGGGAAACATACCTTCGGTGTTCATCTCGCTGGGAAGCGATAAGCAATACAGTTCCGGCAACACATATGTTACGGGCAACATAGATGATGCCGTGTCCCACCTCATGAGCAAGATCGGTAAAGGGAGGAAGATTCAACAGGAGGCTTTCCCAAAGATGAAGGAGCCGGGGAAAGATAGGAAACTGCTACGAGGGTTCTTCGTCGGCGGAAGCCTGTGTTACCAGGCACAGGCCATCCTTCATGGGAAGGGCGTCCACGTTTTTTCAAACGCCCCTGCAGACGAACAATACAGGGTCGAAAAGGATTTCGATAACCTGAATGTGTGCATTGATACCGGCGCAGAAGAGTACGTTGCCGGAAAGCCGCATCCCATGATTGATCCTGTTTCCAGGAACTCTTTCCTGGTCAGGGAAAGCAGCCGCAATGATGTCAGGGTAATACTTTTCGACATCATCCTTGGTTACGGTTCCGCTGAAGATCCTGTAGCCGGTCTTGACAAGATGAAGAATGGACCGGTTTTAGTGGCATCGATCTGCGGAACAGAGAAAGACAGCCAGGGATACCAGTCAATTAGAAAAAGGCTTGAGGATAAAGGCGTAGTCGTGTTCAGATCAGCGGCAAGGGCAGCAGAGTATGCCGCAAGCATTATGAGGTGAACTGGATGAAAGAAGAAAAGAAACTGAAAGTGTTTAACGTCGGAACCAGCTGGTTTGTGAAACCGCTGGAGGATCAGGGAATAGAGCACTATAACCTGGACTGGTCTCCACCAGCCAAGATTGATAAGGACATCTCATCAATATTGAAAAAACTTGGAAGGAAGTGATGTAAATGGATATTAGTGAAGAGATTGAGAAGTCAAACAAGAAGGCATTTGACATTATGAACCGGGGCAAGGCGATGCTGACAGATTTCGATTATGCCGGCAAAGCTATTCCTGGAATGAAGGAAAACATGATTCTCCATGCAGGGCCACCTATCGCTTATTCTGACATGATAGACCCAATGAAAGCAGCGGTGCAGGGCGCCTTGATGTTTGAGGGCAAGGCAGATAGCCTCGAGGAGGCAGACAGGATGGCCAGAAGCGGCGATTTTGAATTCAAGCCATGCCATGAAATGAATGCGGTCGGCCCAATGGCAGGGATAACCACAGCGGGAATGTATGTCGCTGTGGTTGAGAACACCGAATTTGGCAACAAGACATACTGCAACCTTCATGAGGGCAGGGGAAAGATCCTGAGGTTCGGAGCCACTGGAAAGGAAGTCCTTGAACGCCTGAACTGGATGAACAATAACCTCGGACCGGCGCTTAAAGAAGTTGTAAAGAAGAAACCTGTTGACCTGAAGAACATCGCAGCAGAGGGGGTCCAGATGGGTGACGAGCTTCACCAGAGATACAGGGCATCATCCCTGCTATTCCTGTCAAGCATATCTGAGAATCTCCTGGAACTTCCAAATGCAAAGGAAATTTTCAAATTCATTGCCGAGAGGGAGCAATTTTTCCTGAACCTTGCAATGCCAGCAATGAAAGCACTTGCAGACCCAGCAGATGGGATCAAGTATTCCACCCTTGTCACAAGGATGACCAGAAATGGAGTCAACTTCGGTATACAGGTCAGCGGACTGAAGGGAAAATGGTTCACCGGAAAAGTGGAACCGCCTGTTGGGCTCTTCTTCACCGGTTTCAGCCAGAAAGATGCTGCCGGAGACTTCGGCGACAGCGCTATTATGGAAACCCTTGGCCTGGGAGGGCTGTCCTCTGCAGCCGCCCCATCCGTTACGAGGTTTGTGGGCGGAAGTGTGAAAGATGCAATTCATGCGACGGAGCTTGGTTACAAGATCACGTACGGGCAGAGCAAGGATATATTGATCCCGGCAATGGACTTCCGAGGGGCACCTCTTGGCATTGACATCCTGAAGGTGAACGAGACAAATATACTGCCAACCATTAACACCGGAATTGCCCACAAACAGGCAGGGATAGGACAGATCGGAGGCGGTATATCACATCCACCGCTCAAAGCTTTCAATGATGCCCTGAGGGAGTACGCAGCAGCATATGGACTATGATTGATGTTCTTAGAACCGGTCTTCGAGCCGTACCAACAGGGCCCGGAAGCATTCTTCACAGTTCATTAAGGGCGGTCAACCTTGAGTTTCAAGGGCGCGTGGTCACTCTGCTTAACAGGAAGGGTATCCTGACAGCATCGTCCGTTGTCCTGGATACAGATCAGATTCCCCCTATCAACAAGGCAGAATTCAATGGCGACATGCTGCATACTGACAGCTTTGAAGCTATTGTGAAGAACAGGATAGACCTAGCTCTACATTCAGAAGGGTATGCATGCATCACATCCATCAGGAATTCGCTTCAGCATCATATTATTCCCAGGGAAAGGAGCATAATGGGTGCTGTCCTTCTGGCTGAAGGGCATATCAAGCAATCACCGGCGGAAGGATTTGAGGCAGCGGTTCTGGAAGAACAGGCAAAGAGGATACGAACATGCAGATCGGTGGAGGACGCCACCAGAACTCTTTTGGGTATCGGGTTTGGATTGACACCTTCCGGTGACGACTTTATCCTGGGATCGATAGCCGTAATGCAGCTTACTGGAAGGAGCACCGAACATCTTCGCCCGCTGATAGCCGGTTACACCAATGCATTTTCTAGAACCATGCTTCTGGATGGGCTCGACGGTTATTTCCCGCAAGCGCTTCTGGAAGTGCTTCATACAATGGATTCTGGAAATAACCCGGATGACAAGATCTTTGAACTGGAAAGAATAGGGCATACGTCAGGATATGACATGGTTGCAGGCATGTATTACACCGTCTCAAATTTCCTCCAATCATGACGATTTGAAATGCCTTGTTTTAACGTATGAGCATGGATCTGGACTGCATAAGATTGAAATTGCCATCAGGGATGACTATCAAGGTGCAATATGATAGCTCTTATTGTTGTTGACATGATAAATGCGTTTGTTGAAGAAGACTCGCCGCTCTGCGTTGCAGGAGCAAAGGAAACTGTGCCGAGAATTAAGAAGGTTGTAGACGCATGCAGGACCAAGGGAATACCCATCTTTTTCATTGCAAGAGGATACAGGGACGACGGATCCGATGTAGAGGTAAGCAGGTGGAAATTCTGGAATGACAACGGCAGGCCATTATCACTCAGTTCCACCGGGTCAACCTCGGGCGAGTTCTATGGCCCACTTAAGCCGGAAAATGGCGACTACTTTATAGTTAAGAAGAAATGGAGCGCATTTTTCCGCACAGAACTTGATCTTATTCTCAGGAGACTTGGAGTTGATGCTGTTGCCATAACCGGTACGCAAACGCCAAACTGCATAAGAGCCACTGCGTATGATGCTGACATGAACGACTTTGATACGGTCATCATCCAGGACTGCATCTCCTCAAAAACGAGAGAAGTGCAGGAAGCGAACATCAGGGACTTCATAAATGTCGGTTTTACTGTTCTGGATAGCGGTAAATTCATTGCTGATCTTGATAGCTATGCAAAAGAGAGCCCAAAATACCAGGCTATCGTCAGGGACTTAAGAAAGCAGAGGACCAGGAGAATAAAAGCCTGAACCAGCGTAAGCTGAATCCTTTACAGCGGCATAGAAACGATTAGGCAATGTCGCCAAGCACGGATTTAGATATCTCTTCAGCCACTGTGTATGGATCAACCTTTTTCCTTACATCGCTCTCCAGATCGGTCAGGCCCGACATTGAACTTTCTGTCAGCGCATTTATTCTCAATTCTGACTCGGCCATGAGGGCTGCCTTCACCTCATTGAAGAAGCGTTTTTTAGCGCTTAGAGGGCTCTTTCTGACATAGGCAAGATGCTTCTCGATAGCAGCGAGAAGTTCCTCGTAACCATCGAGATTTATGGAATTAAGCCCCACAACCGGAATCTTCCACTCATTCTGGGGTGTAAGGGCGAGGCTGTCCTCTATATCCTTCATTGCCATGAAGGCACCATCGCGATCCATCTTGTTTATTATAAAAATGCTGGCAATCTCCATCAAGCCTGCCTTGATCGCCTGAATCTCGTCACCCAGGCCGGGAGCAAGTGCGACTGCAATAGTATGTGCCATGCCAAGTATGTCAAGATCCGCCTGGCCGGCACCAACGGTCTCTACGATGATCCTGTCATAACCGGCAGCATCGAGGACGCGAACTGCATCCCAAGTGCTTCTTGAGAGACCGCCACTCGATCCCCTGCTTGAAAGAGACCGCATGTATATGCCGTCCCGATAGAGTTTGTCCTGCATCCTGATGCGGTTTCCCAGGAATGACCCGTTTGTGAAAGGACTGGATGCATCTATTGCAATCACGGCCACCTTTTTACCTGTTCCCTTGAGCATGGAAGCGAGGTTTCCGATGATTGTGCTTTTTCCAACTCCTGGCGGCCCTGTTATGCCAATTATTCCTGCCCTGCCTGTCATTCCATATATTGACTTGATGATCTTGCGTCCTGTTATCAGCGAGTTATGATCCTCAACAAGCGTTATCGCCCTGGATATAGAACGGATGTCACCTGCAAGAACACCATCCGCAATTTCCTCCGGTGTCTGGGTCATGCGATCCCCAGTTTCCTGGATCTGGCCTCTTCCGCTCTCATAATGATATGTTCAATTATTGTCTTCAGTGGAGTTCCGGGTCCATAGTTTCCAGTTATGCCGAGTTTCTCAAGCTTGGGTTTGTCGGCATCTGGTATTGTACCTCCTCCGACGATCGCTATATCATCTATTCCCCTCTTCTTCATGAGATCAGCCACCTTCTTGAAAACAACAAGATGAGCCCCATTCAGCAGGCTTAACGCAATGACGTCAACATCCTCATTTATTGCAGTGTCCACGACCTCTTCCGGAGTCGGCAAAAGACCTGCGTAAAGAACATCCATTCCCGCATCCCTGAATGCCTTTGCCAGGACAAACATACCGCGATCGTGGCCGTCAATGCCAGGCTTGGCCAGTAGAACCTTTACGGGCTTGTCCTTAAACAATGACAGGTTCTTTCCAGCCGCCATATAACCTCCTACCTATGTTGCTTATCTCCTCAATTGTTGCGTATGATTCCACTGCCTCGATCATGTAAGGCATCAGGTTGACGCTTTCATCCTTCATCGCATCCTCTAGCCTTTCTAATGAGCGCCGAACCTTATCCTGGTCCCTTGACGCCAGGATATCGTTCAGCCTCTTCCTCTGTGAAAGCTGTGCCTTCTTGCTTATCCTGAGTATCTTTATCGGCGGCTCGTTCTCTTCGACGTATTTGTTGGCTCCAACCATTATCTCCTTTCCCTCCTCTATCCTCAACTGCCGCTTGTATGATGTATTTGCTATCTCTTTCTGTATGTAGCCGGTCTTGATCGCTTTCAGGATTCCGCCTGCCTTCTCTATCCTGTCAAAGTAAGAATACGCCTGTTTTTCCATCTCGTCTGTCAGCCATTCCAAGTAATATGAACCTCCAAGAGGATCGACTGTATCGGCAATTCCCGACTCTTCAGCAATAATCTGCTGTGTCCTGAGGGCAACCTTTACGGCCTTCTCTGAAGGAAGGGCCCATGCCTCATCATAGGAGTTCGTGTGCAGGCTCTGCGTCCCTCCGAGAACACCTGCCATTGCCTCTATTGTCGTACGGATTATATTGTTAAGGGGCTGCTGCCAGGTGAGCGTGTATCCTGAGGTCTGGGTGTGGAATTTGAGCATCATGGTTCTCGGATTCCTGGCACCGTACTTTTCCTTGAGAACGGTAGCCCAGATCCTTCTTGCGGCCCTCATCTTTGCAATCTCCTCAAAAAAGTTAATGGAGGAATTGAAGAAGAAAGAAAGTCTCGGCGCAAAATCATCGGCGCTCAACCCTGCGTCCAAGCCCATCTCGACGTAATGAAAACCGTCAGCCAGCGTGAAAGCAAGTTCCTGGACTGCGCTGGCTCCAGCCTCACGGATATGATACCCGGAGATGCTGATATAGTTCCAGCGTGGAGCTTTTTCAGTGCAGAAGACCATCATGTCGCGGATCATCCTGAGATGAACCTCCGGAGGGAATATCCATTCTTTCTGAGCTATGTACTCTTTCAGGATGTCCGCCTGGACTGTGCCTGAAATTCTGTCAAGCGGCACACCCTGTTTCTTGGCAACCGCCATGTACATTGCAAGAAGGACTATCGCTGGTGCGTTGATGGTCATTGATGTGCTTACATTTCCTAGATCAATCCCGTCGAACAGTATTTCCATGTCTTTAAGCGTGCTTACATTGACGCCGCACTTCCCAACCTCCCCTTCTGCTCTTTCATTGTTGCAGTCATATCCATAGAGGGTGGGCATGTCGAAGGCAATGCTGAGTCCCGACTCACCATGCTGTATGAGATACTTCAGGCGCCTGTTTGTATCTTCAGGCGTGCCGAATCCAGAGAACATCCGCATGGTCCACAAACGGCCCCTGTACATGTCAGGATAAATCCCCCGCGTGAATGGAAAAGTTCCAGGATAGCCGAGCCTTTCGTTGATATCGCCATCCAGATCTCCTGGAACGTATAATTCCTTTATCGGGATGCCAGAAGAATTTGTGAATTCCTTTTCTTCTGATCCCGGGTTCCACTTTTCCAGAACCTCTTTTTTCCACTTCTTGTACTGTGGATCTTCATTTTTGTTTCTTTCCTCGATGTTTCTAAACTTTTCGGACCAGAAAGAAGACGAATCAACCATGCAACCCTAATTGCTGAAAAAATTAATACCTTTTCAATTGATCGATTCTATTTATAGATAAGCCAAACGATTAAAGCTTAGCTCGGATCTTAACTTATTAACATTTTTAAAAATTGGCTTTTACCTTTGTATCATGCCAGATACTGCCTTCAGGTATTCCTCCGCCTGCCGGATCATGAGGTAGTTCGTCATGAAGCCGTGTATCATTCCGTTTGCCCTCAGAGCCACGACCTTAGCGCCGAACTGCATCATGCTTCCCGCATATAGTTCACCAGCATCTCTGAGTGGATCATACTCCGCTGTCACTACAATGGATAGAGGAAAACTCTCAGGGTCCCCCACCGGCTCCACATGATATCTCCGCCTTACCTGATCCGAGACGCTACGGTTACTGTACTGCTCCCCAAACCAGCTCATCATCTCCTTCGTAAGCAAATATCCACTCCCGTTTTCCGTGAACGATGCCGTTGACGTAGAATCTCCCAGAGCAGGATATAGGAGGACCTGAGATGCTGGAGCATATGTTTTTGATGCAACCGACTTGTGTGTAACGTATGCTGCAAGGGATCCGCCTGCGCTGTCCCCCATGACACTTATCCTTCCCGGGTCCAATTTCAGGTCTGAAGAGTTGTTCAGGAGCCATTGATATGCGGCGAAAGAATCATCATGTGCCGCTGGAAATTTGTTTTCAGGAGCCAATCTGTATTCAAGAGAATATATCCTCATTCCTGAGAGGTTGCAGAAATGTCTCACGAAAGGATCATAGGTCTCCACGCTCCCAAATACGTACCCTCCTCCATGTATATAGAGCAATGCACCGTTAGAGGCTGATTTGGAAGGAACGTATTCCCTTAGCCAAATACTGGAGCCTGGAATTTTATGTTCAGCTACACTCTTAACGTCTTCCCTAGGCAT
>JAKACH010000026.1 GCA_021821635.1 Thermoplasmata archaeon
GATCGCTTGGATCCTCTAGTCCTATGGACAGCCGGAAAAGTGAATCGTCTATGCCAGCTGCCTTTCGTTCTTCAGAAGTGAGGCCTCTGTGGGACATGGTTGCCGGATGCGATATTGTTGTGTTCACCCCTCCGAGGGTGTTCGCAGGTGTGATAATGCTGAGTGCTCTCATGAATTGCTCAAAATCCAGATCCTCCTGATCGATGGAGAAAGAAACTACAGAGCCAAATCCCCTCAGCATACGAGAGGCAATTTCGTGCTCAGGGTGTTCCGGTAGTCCCGGATATAGTACTTTTCCTATCCCTGGCAATTTCTTAAGATTCTTCGAAATCTTAAGGGCCGACTCCCCAGATTCTTTCATTCTTACATGCAGGGTCTTAATTCCACGGAGCATCAAATATGCAGCAAATGGGTCAAGTGTCTCTCCAAGGGTCTTCCTGAAGTCATCCAGCCCCTTGATAAAATCACTTCCACCGGCTACAACTCCTGCTATAACGTCATTATGTCCTGAAATGAACTTTGAGCCGCTGTGAATAACTATATCCGCGCCTGCATCAAGACTCTTCAGATTGACAGGAGTTGCGAATGTTGAATCCGATATGAGAATCGACTTTGACTTTATCTCCTCCCTGATTCTCTTCAGATCCTGCACTCTAAGCGTGGGATTGGAAATTGATTCAACAAAAACAACGTCCTGACCATTATACGATCTAAGCAAACTATCCGTTCCGGGTCCAGCGACAGTCGTCTTGATACCATAAAGGCTCATGAAATCCCTGAGAAACTTCAAGGTCCTCGCAAAAACGTCATAGTGAATGAGTACCGATGTTCCAGGCCTGAGCTTATGCAATAAAACCGTGGTGACTGCGCCCATCCCAGAACTGAAGGCAGCTGCTGAATCAGCGTTTTCGAGCTTCGAAATAACAGCGTTAAGCTGACTAACCGTTGGATTTGCTTCCCTGGTATACCTGAAGGCTGCCCCATCCGGCATCACATACGCACTTGTCTGGTAAATTGGTGTGGTGAGAGGGAGATAACTGAATTTCCCATTCTCCCTGACATAACTAGTATTATCTCGCAATGATCGCACCTCCACATACGCCAGATTCGATCACATCGAATGGAATCCTATTGAAGCCAAGAACTTCCTGGGTTGCAATTCTTATATTTTCCATTGGTTGATCTTCTCCCAGAACACATAAAACCGAGGGACCCGCGCCGCTCAGAGCGACGCCCAAGGCACCATGGGCAAGCAGATTTTCCTTGAGCTTTAAATAGAAAGGATAGATGGAGGATCTGGCCTGTTCAACTATCGCATCATTCATTCCGGCTTTTATCAATTCCGGATCATACGTTTTTAGGCCTAGAATTAGCATCGCCAGGTTCCTTGCATTTGCAACTGCCGATCCAATTTTTACCTGCTCAGGAACCACCGCTCTGCATTTTTTTGTCTTTTCTGCCATTTCTATACGTATATTGACAACAGCAAGTTTCAGATCAGAATGTATTGGCACTTTATGCCACTTTGGCGGATCAAGTGCTTCGATCAACACAAGACCACCGACCAGCGAAGCAATTACGTTATCCAGGTGGGCGGTTCCAGTAACACTCTTTTCTCCGAGAGATGCATACTTAATCATTGATTCCCTTCTAAGGCGGAGATCGAGAAGTTCATTCAACGCCAAAACTGTAGCAACAGAACAGGCACCGCTGCTTCCCAAGCCTGATCCCCATGGAATATTTCCACGCGAAATCAGATTGATATGTTCTTTAGAGTCAAAATCATTCAAAATTGCTTCAGCTACCACCTCCTGCGGTGTACCTTTCAATCTGGATCCCTCCTTCCCTGTTACAGCAACTGGCATCGTCATTTCATCTTGGGAGACCTCTGCATCAAGTATTTCATGAAATGCATTCAATGCGAGTGATGCAGAATCATAACCGGGACCCAGATTCGCTGAGGAAGCACAACTGATAACTGTTATCATTTTGCCTGCGATAGTTGTTTCATATTTCTTCTTTTATTAATAAGGTATTACTGTGAGACATATAGGTTGATTTAATGTGTCACTGCTGAATTATCATTGAAAACTATGTTTTTGCACTATCAGGTAAATTAAATCGTTTTAAATCTCTCTTAGTTTGGCCGAACAATATGCATCATAGTAATATTTTATTATTTAGGATTAAATATTTATCAAACAGCAGAAAATTGTTTCGTTTGAATATAAAAAATTGTAAGCTCCTGATTTGACCTTATGATTTATTATGCTAAGGGTCAATAATATTAGAAAAAGTCCTTAAAATAATAATAAAATGGATCACAACCAAAGGATATAGATTTATATACGGTAATTTCGATTCAGGTTATAGGTATTATATATGGAAAACCAAAAACCTGAAAGTAATAGCGGCTCGTCCGCGATAGTACCCCCCAAACCAGCTAACTCGGCTGCAAAATTCTACGCCGTGATAGTGGCCCTAGTTATAATAGCGGCCGCGTTTGGTGTGCTATACGCGACTAAGTCACCAGCCCCTTCTAAGACGACGGCAGTCAGTGCGACGCTCGGAAATGTGACCCAGACACTTTCCGTAGGACAAACTTATAGTTTTACAATAAAGGCATCTGGTAGTTTCAATAACATCACAGTGTGGTGGGGCGATGGAGCAACAAGCTTAATAAAGTATTCTGGTTCTACAAGCGTTGTAGCAAGTCACCAGTACACTAGCCAGGGAGACTACTTTGTACTGTATCAGATTAATTATCCATCTTCGACATATAACGGTCTGATACCCCTGAGTGTCGGTTACCCTGCAAGCAGCAATGTATTTGTCAACCAATCATTTGCTTTTGCTGAACTAGTGTCAAACAGCACGCCACCAGTTATAACTAACCCTGCAATATTCGGCCCGGGTGCTGATCTAGTATACCAGGTTAGTTACTCTACACCCAGCAACTCGTCTTATATGGTCGTAAACTTAACTGTGAATATTTACAAGGGTTCCGACCTGATTAGTACGAACGCTTATCCTCTTGTTTATGCGATCACTGCAAGTGGCCCAGGCTTTATTTTACCACAGGGAACGATTGACCTTTATCTTAACAACCTGGCACAGGGCTATTACACCGTCCAGACTTATGTGACTGTCGGTACACTGGCAATGACTATGATAAACGGTACTTTAGTGCCGACTGGAACTGCAAACGTTACGAATGTTAGCGCTCAGACTACAGTTTCATACACTGATATACCTATCTTTGACTCTGTTACGCCATACGCTCAGGCTGCCTCAACAACTTTCTTTGATGCGCTTCCTAATGCGATTGGTGGATATACCACACTTGACCCTGCAATTTCGTTCTACACTGCAAGCAATGAGATACTCATGAACACACTTCTCCAGCTGGATCAGTACAACGGTACCAGTACAACGTCGTTCATACCGGAACTTGCATCAGGTCTGCCGACGATTGCTAATGGAGGAGAAAACAATAACACTTACAACTATACATACCAGGATAAATACATGGGTCCGGTCACAATACAAGTACTGCCCGGAGAGAACTTTACTTTCCATATAAGGAGCGGCATAAGGGATCAGTTTGGTAATTCGATAACTGCATATGACGTATACTTTGAGATAGTAAGAGATATGCTGTTTTCCGTCTCCTCGCCTGGAACTGGAGGTTACTTGATTGCAGAGTACTTCTTTAACAATTATTCCTCTCCTGGATTTACACCCACATATCAGGGGATTATGCCAAATCTTACCTACAGTAACACATCAGACACATTCACCATACACTTCGCTCACCCGATGCCAACAGCACTGGTTTACCAGTTGTTTGCTGCTTCAGGTACATTCGTTGAAAGTGCAACCTGGCTGACTCAGCATGGGGCAGGAATTAACTTCTCACCTGCTGGATTCAACGCATACATACCTGAAGGCAGTTCATCTGGGTACGATACCTATGTGCAGAACCATATAGATGCAAACGGGCCTTACGAGATATCGCTGGTATCTCCAGCTCAGTTCGTCGTTCTGACGGCTAACCCCAACTTCCCGGGACTTCCGTACTATCCAGCAGCGCAGAGTGCAAAGACGGTCATAATGCAGTACACATCTTCTGATTCGACTGCCTGGCTAGAGTTCTCTTCGGGACAGGCTCAGGATGTTCAGGGTGTCACTCCACAATACTGGAACGACACATTGGCACTCGTTAAGCAGGGCAAGGCTATCACTTCTGAGTTCCCGACGCTGTCGATTTACTTCTATAATTTCAATCTGAACGTAAACACATCCATGCTCAGCACTATAGACAAGAAGGCTAACCTTCCGTCCGCATTCTTTGTAAACCACGATATCAGACTTGCATTCGCCTATGCCTATAATTACACGGAGTACTTTAACAACCAGATAGGAAACAAGCTATACAACGCTACATTCCAGGTACCTTATGCAGGCATGCTTGTACCAGGTCTCCCAGCGGCTCAGAACATTTCTGCTCTGAATGCGCTTGGGATACAGGTTCCGTACACAAACCTTGTAAAGGCGGCACAGTACTGGGGAGATTTCTGGAATAGCTCTGCTCGAACCCAAATGGGATTCACAGGCACTGCTGCTAATCCTCTATATAACGGAAAAGCTCTAGATGTCCCAATCTTCGTGCTTTCGCAGGATCCTCCTGATGAAGCCGGTGCAACTACTTGGGTACAGATGCTCCAGACATTCATACCCGGACTTGACGGCGGATCACAGGATGTAATACAGACATCTGAAGTCAACATATTCCTGACATATGCAGTACCTCAGGGCGACCCGATGCCAATCAGCTGGGGAGGGTGGGCTCCTGACTATCCTTACCCAACAGATTATCTGTCTGCTATGTTCCTGCCATCGACAACTTCTACATACCAAAATGCCAACAGCTGGAATTCGTCATATGTTGCTGGAATCACAACGAAGCAATATGGTCCTAACAGCTTTGCGGACCCTGCAGAGGCAAGCGCTCTCAACAACATTACAATGTACTACAACAGGGGAGTTGCAAACGAGACAAATGCAGCAGTTGCATATTCCTGGTTCCAGAAGATGAATGAAGCTAGCATAAACATGACCATGGAAGTCTATCTTGGCCAGGTAAACCAGATATGGATATGGGACTCTATTGCCAACAAGACCATGCTCCAGCAGTGGCAGCAGAATGTCATGATTGGTGGTGGCGCCGAGATAATGTATAACTACGTTGTTTACAACTCCTAAACGTAGTTATTAATTTTTTATTTTATATTTTTTTAAAATTTTTCCTTCTTTTTATGTTCTAAAAATATCTGCGATATGAAATAATTTTTAAAGACTATTGTTTATTGGCTTTTTATGTCTGTCATAAAATTCGGAGAAGAAAAAATCTATTTGCGCCATATTGCAATGTAGTACTTGACCTCAAAATAAACAGCCGCCATGACAAGAACGAAGTATATGAGAATAAATAATACGGCAACCTGAGTTGAATCTCCTGGAGGCCCAATTGTAATGCTGAACTGAGGCAAAAAGAAACTGGCTGGAACAAAGCTCAATACCTGAGGAATTACAATTGCGTCAAGAAATAGGGAGCCGACGATGTAGAATCCCTTCGCCAAATCCCCAAATATATATTTGTAAAATTCCTTCCTTGTCATATCCTTGGAAGAAACTTCCTGAAGCTCAAGTTTGTCAACAATTTCTATTTTACTCATCTGTCTCCTTCAGTGAAGGTTCCAATTGCTCATTGACAGCCGATACCTGTGGTTTTTCATAAATAAGACAAGAAACAAAGTGGTCTTTGCTATACTCCAGAAGGGATGGAGTGTCGTATTGCATCAATGAGATCTGTATCAGATTATCTGCCATAAAAGAAGTCTTTCTAATAGCACCAAATTTGGTTCCTCCTTTCCTGGATCTTTCCTTGTTGATTAGTGAGTTCAGGAGGTCAAGAACACCCTGTTTGTCTGCTGCTCCCTGTGTGAGCATCAGATCCATGGTTAACCTGGAATTATCCACTGCCACTCTTGAAACCTCAGGGAAATCCCGGGCTTCGGGATTCCGGGTCCTGTCGAACATTTCTGTTACTGCAGCAGCAAGGTCCTTAGGCGACCAACCGCAGTTAACCATGACTTCCTTGCATCTTGTGTGGAAATGGCAACCCAGCGGTGGATTGGCAGGAGATGGCATTTCTCCTTCGAGTTCTATCACTTCCTTCTTTGTTCTTGGGTCATGGCTCGGTATTGCTGAGAATAATGCCTTTGTGTAAGGGTGCAGCATATCTTTGAAGATTTTGCCGGTGCTTGTAAGTTCTACGACCTTCCCAAGGTACATTACGGCGACCCTATCAGACATAATCTCGACAACGTTCAGGTGATGCGATATAAAGATTGAGGCAATATTCATCTCTCTCTGGACCTGGCTCAGCATGTTTAGAATCTGCGCCTGCACAGAGACATCTAGAGCAGAGGTCGGTTCATCGAGAATGAGAAGCTTTGGCTTGATGCTGATTGCTCTTGCAATGCCAATCCTCTGTCGCTGTCCCCCGCTGAATTCATGAGGGAACCTGTAAAGATGATCTTCGCTGAGGCCAATCTTGTCTATCAGTTCATATAACCTGTCATGGATCTGTTGTTCACTCATGTCCGTCAGGAGCCTCATTGGTTCAGAAATGATATCCTTGACAAGCTTTCTCGGATCAAGAGAACTGAAAGGGTCCTGAAATACAGGTTGCATCTTCACCCTGATTTTCTTTAGTTCCCGCCGGGGTATCCGGGTGAGAGAATACGAGGACCGTAATGGCTCAAGGTCATCAAGAACCGATGTCAAATCCCTTTTGGAAGAATGATCTCCCTTGGAATTTTGAAGTGAATATGCTCTCTCCTCAAGATCTATTATCTTATTCATCAATGACGGCTCAAGATCAAAATATATGTTTCCCTCGGTCGCTGGAATCAGCTGAAGAATCGTCCTACCCAGGGTAGTTTTTCCGCAGCCGGTTTCCCCGACCACTCCTACGGTTTCTCCGCGATTCAGCTTGAAAGTTACATCATCAACTGCCCGGACTTTTCCCACGGTCCTGAACAGGGAAGAAATGTCGAAAAACTTTTTCAAATGCGATACATACAAAAGTGGTGCATTACGCTGATCTATTGTATCCATTACTCTTCAACCTCCGACGAATACAGGAAGCAGGCTACCTTTCTTTGTGCCTCAAGTTCAACAAGCTTGGGCTTGGACTTAGAGCATATTTCCATTGCAAAGCTGCACCTTGGATGGAACCTGCAGCCACTGGGTGGAGTAATGAGGTTAGGGACTGATCCCGGGATCGTATGCAGATTAATTCCCGCATCTGTCTTTACTTGAGGCGTTGGTATGGCTCCAAGGAGACCAACTGTATAAGGGTGTTTAGGAGAATCAAAAATATCAAGCACGTCTCCCTGTTCAACTATGCTTCCTGCGTACATCACAGCGACTCTATTACACATTTCTGCGATAACTGCAAGGTCATGAGTTATAAATAATATGGAAGCTCCAACAAGCTGGTTTAGGTTTCTAAGCAGCTTGAGTATCTGAGCCTGGGTAGTAACATCCAATGCAGTAGTAGGCTCGTCAGCAATCAGAAGCTTTGGATCCGAAGCCAGTGCTATAGCAATCATAAGTCTCTGTTGCATTCCTCCGCTCAGTTCGTGAGGATAAGACTTCATTATCCTTTCAGGATCGGGGAGGCTGACAAGTGACAGAAGTTCTTTCGCCCTCCTGTTAGCTTCCATCTTGAAAGCCTTCTCCACCTTTTTTCCTGTAAATATCCTCCTCAATGAATATGATCTGAACCTGGCTCCGCTGGTAGTCCTCAGCTTGACTTCTTCTGCCTCAATTGATCTGATCAACTCTCTGTCGTTTTCCTCTGTTGCCGCAAAACGCTTGATCTCAAAACTTTCCATCTTTTCCCTGTAATCATAATAATCTCTTGCCTCTATCAGGCTGGACTTATCCACCAGAGTAATACCTCCCTTGATCAAGGAAACTATCTCATTCTCGATTTCTTTTGGATCTGTGTAATTTTTGAAGATTGAATTGATCTGTGTTTCCAGATCCACAAGCGCATTCTTTCTGCACCAGTTGTTGAGAATAGATTTTGTTTCGCCCTTGTTGTTGAGTACTTCATCCACGACAAGCTTGACGTCATCGAGGGAAAGGTTTGCTCTATTGATAAGCGAATCTGCTATGGCCTTCTTATTATGCAGAAGAATGTTTTCTGTTATCTGGTCACCAGCCCTGAGAACTGGATTCAAAGCAAGGGATGGCTCCTGGAATATCATTCCAGCCTTCTTTCCTCTGATCTTTGAAAGCATGAAATTATGCTTCTTTATTGCCCGCTTATTCCTCTTAATTTTTACTTCTGTTTCGCTTTTTACTCTTATCCTTGCAAGATCCTTTATATCGCTGAAAATGTTGAAGCCGTCAATCTCAACTCTACCACTGACAACTCGTCCAGGAGGATCTTGCACGAGATCCATTATAGAGAGGGCAGTAACACTTTTCCCACATCCACTCTCTCCGACCATCCCAAATATTTCTCCTCTCCGTATTGAGAAATTTATTTT
The DNA here is from genome assembly GCA_021821635.1 of Thermoplasmata archaeon. Taxonomy (GTDB): domain Archaea; phylum Thermoplasmatota; class Thermoplasmata; order Thermoplasmatales; family Thermoplasmataceae; genus UBA582. Next base: position 8,631 of record JAKACH010000026.1, read on the forward strand.
ATCCAGGGCTTTTACAATACCTCTTGAAGTGTAAAAATTCGTTACGAGATCTGTAACCTTAAGGTAATCTTCTTCATTTGCAGCCTTGTTTTTGTTTCGCTCATCTTCTAAGTTTTGGATCGAGTACATCTCTTAAACCATCCCCCATTAAATTGACCGCCACGGTGAATACAAGAAGAAACAATGATGGTATGATAACTGGCCACCAAAGTCCCTGTGAAAGATACGATTCCCCACCAGAAATCATATAACCTATTTCAATAGGATAAGTTGATTGAGCAAATGAGCCTATCAGGAAAAAAATACTCGCGAAAAGCTGTATGATTGAGCCTAGATCAAGGGATATCTGAACATAGACGGGTGAAAGAACATTTGGAATAATATGTCCGAACAATATCCTGAAGTTGGATGCACCGCTTGCCCTGGAGGCTTCGACATACTTGAATGACTTAGTCTCAAGGGCGAGCCCCCTTGCAAGCCTTGCGTATGTGGGCCACCATATAATTATCAGCGCAAGTACTACATTGTCAAATGAAAATCCAAGCACATATACAATGGCTAGTGCAAATACAAAGAAAGGCAGGCTGAAGAATATATCAGTTACCCTCATCATAATCTCATCGAGGATCCCGCCAAAGTATCCTGCTGCAGAACCCAGTATGACGCCTATACCCATTCCCAAGAACACAATCAGAACTGTGTATGCAAGATCTATTCTCAATGCGGCGAGCATCACTGGAAGTATAGGAATCGTTGAATAGGTAGTACCAAACCAATACCACCAGGATCCGTTAAATCTGGGAGGGGAGGGCTGGGCTGTGTTAGCAATATGCCCCGGAACAAAGTTCAGCGCGGTTGAGAGATTGCTCACACCAAGCCATTGGGGATAGACTGCATCGGCTATAGCGATTGCAAAATAGACAAGCGTGATTACCATGCCCACCATAGCAAGCCTATTCTTCAGAAACAACCGAAAAGTCGCAGCAGAATTCTCCAACCTGGTGTGCTTTTTCGGTTCCATGGTCCTATTTCCTCTGAAAGCTGTTTCTTCTATCATTTAAATATCACCTAATACCTGATGCGTGGGTCTAAAATTGCGTAAGTAATATCTACGAGCAAATTGGCTGTTATAAGGATAATTCCGAATAAAAAGGTTGTACCAAGCACCCCGAATATTGATCCGGATAATATTGTGCTCAGTGCTAGGTAACCTATGCCGGGGTAATCGAATACATCTTCAATCAGTACAACACCACCGAGAAGGCTGGCAAACAAGAGACCAAGGACTGTGATCGTTGGGATCAGGGCATTTCTTCTCATGTGAAGCTTTATCACAATGTTCTCGGGCACTCCTTTGGATCTGGCAGTCTTGATATATTCAGAATTAGCAGCATCCACCATGCTAGCCCTTAAAAATCTCAATATTCCGGCCAGAAGGCTCAGTGTAAGAACAAGCACTGGAAGGACAATATGCATGAATGCATTTGCTGCCAGGGCGTAGTCCCCATGAATAAGCGAATCGAATATGATAAGGTGAGTGGGCTCTGAAAGTACAACCCCTCCCACACCGGACACAAGCCAAGATGGTGGGCTGATAACGTTAATTGCGCTGATTGAAAACGTTCCAGATATAGGAAATATTCCAACTGGGTTACCCTTAATCACACCTTTCCCAAAAACCACCTGGAATACGACAGCGAGAACGAATACTGGTATGGCATAGAACGAGAGAGAAAATATTCTTCCTGAATGATCCGCGATTGAATTTGGCCTTGCGCCTATGTATGTTCCCAAGGGAATTGCAATAAGAATGGAGAGTATTGCGGCGAAAATTACCAATTGTATTGTATTCGGGAAAAACAGTCCGATTCCGCTGAGAACTGTTCCGTCAAATTTAATGGGAGTGGTGAGAGTCATGTATCCCCAGTTTCCCGTCAATGTGTTCGCAAGATAGTGCAGATACGCCAGAACTATTCCCTGGTTCAGGCCCAGCTGGTTTTCAGCAGTAAGTATGGCCTGAGCTCTGTTTGGAGCTTTTGGGTTGATAAATGCGGATGCAAGAAACGTATGTGGCAGGGACCACATTAATACAAAAACAATGATCGTTAGCCCTATAAGCGTAGGTATCATCAAAAGTAGTCTTCTGATAATGAAAAATCTGAGTTCCATGGATCCTCTGCGATAAGCTAATGAAAAAGATGTTTATAACACTTAGGAGTTTAGGTGGAAAAAAGAGCAATTTTATTCATTATTAGATGACGTCCCTTTTCAAATAATACGATCTTCCCAAATTCCGTATCCAAGCAGTTTCTTCTTTCATTCCATGCTGGCAGGATATCTACAAAGGATAGAAGTGCGTCACTATTCAAGAATAAAAGATTATAAACATAATTTGTATAGATAAGATGTGGTCAATTTCTCCTATCGTATAGTGGTCACAATAATTGCATTGATTATCTCTATCATGGTGATCTTTTCAGTGGCTTCTATTACTGTTGAGCACTCTTCTTCTATTGCAGGCGAAGGTCATTACCTCGAAGGTGATATGGTTTCACAAACCTACACTTCCGGTCATGCAGATCCCGTTAGCAATTACGCAGATAATTCACATAATCTTGTCGGCATACGGTCAGGGTACTACAATCAGAATTATATTCAAGCCACCTCTGTCAAGTATTCAGTCAATTTCACCGAAGTAGGTCTTCCACACTCCGTGACTTGGTACATTAATCTTTCCAACAACGAAAAAATGAGTTCCAACTCCACATATATTGAAACTTCCCTTGCAAACGGATCTTATAGTTTCTTTGTAGGCAGCAGCAGTTCTAACTATGCAGCAGACGGAGGGGTTTTTTCGGTAAACGGGGCGTCAAAGATACTCAATATCACATTTTTCAGAGTATATAGTGTGACTTTCACAGAAATCGGTGTCAGGTTAAACGGGACCTCATTGGGATGGGCTTGGACAGTCAACGTTACTGGTGGACCCCAGGCACTTACCTTCGGATTAGATCTTCAGTTTCATCTCCCGAATGGTACCTACAGATATGAGGCAACTTCTACCAACAGGTCCTATTATCCTGAGCAGCCAACCGGTACATTTACAGTCAACGGGACTTCTGTGTTCAAGAATATAGTCTTCAACATCGTTGCTTACAAGGTCTTGTTCACTGAAATAGGGTTGCCAGCCGGGACACCATGGCTCCTCTCTTTTAACGATACAACAAGTAATGTTAGCGGTAATTCAGTGAGTTTTGTGATGCCTAATGGCACCTATCATTATGGAATACGCACATCATCTAACTACACTTCTGCATGTGCGACGGGTCAGGTAACGGTGAATGGATCTAACCTCTTCAAGAATATTACCTTTTCGAGACTAGTTTTACACAAAGGCGTGAATATTTCTATTATACTGGAAGAAATAATATTGCCCGTCGCTGTAATAGGTTCGATAATAATATTCTTATATATCTGGAGAAAGAAATAGAGTCCTAATGTCGGGATTTAAATGATAAGAGACCGTATTTGAGGCTACCAGAGGAATTTTCAATTAACATGGTTTTCATCATTTTAAAAAATTTACTCCTTCTGCTTCTATACATTCAATCTCTATTACCGGAAGGCGAAGATGTTCGAGGGACATCCCTCGAATTTTTATATTTTCCTGAAAACTTAATGCCAGAATCATCTGGAAACAGGAATACAAAATTCGTTCAGGTTAATTCGAACGTCACTCATATTGGTGATCTTGAGCAAATAAAGGTATAATTTACTACATTCTAAATTGACAAAGTTACTTGTTGTGACATGGTATAGTTCTTCTTAATGCAGAGAACATTGTCCTATTAACTGTGATATATTCTCAATCTGTTCTACACTAAAAATGCTTGATTTTTGGCTTAATTTAATTATTTTCGAAATCTCAGCATATAACTAAAATTCGGAAACTATAATATCTATTATGTCATAGATAAATATGACTTCGCCTTTTTACTTTAAGCGTTACGATATGGTAATAGGAAAGGCAGAAAATCTGGAAGAACTTGAGAAAGAACTCGAAAGGCTGAGAATAGAAGACCCATATGCCGTCCTTTATCACATTAAAGAAGGTCATATCTCTAACTGGCTTGTCTCTATAGGCAGGAAAGAGCTTGCTGATGCCATTAAGCCAAGCATGACAATTGAGGAAACTATAAATGTTCTATCCGGACACGCGAAAATGCATAAAAGGGGGCCAAGAGGCGGACAACGTGGACCAGGAAGAAAACCTGGCCCCAAGAGAACTTTTCAAAATAGGGATTAGATCGGCTGGACCTCATTTTTAAATAATTTTGCGAAATGAAAAGTCTTCCAAGCTCAACATACAGGGTGCAGTTGAATTCAGGATTCACATTTTCTGATCTAGAAGAAGAACTGCCCTACTTCAAGAAGCTCGGCATATCCCATATTTATTTGTCGCCGATAATGGAAGCCGCTGAGGGAAGCACTCACTTCTACAATACTCATGATTTCACTTCGATAAGTTCAGTTCTTGGCGGCGAGAAAGGCTTTGAATCATTGGCTCTTGCATGCTCACGATCAGGAATCGGTTTGATCCTGGACATTGTTCCAAACCATATGTCGATCCTTAACAGGTTCATGCTGGATTACCTTGAATATGGCAGGAAGTCTCAATACCGATACTTATTCGATATCGATCTTGTCGCCTCAGAATATCCTGGAAAGCTAATATTACCCCTACTTGATTTTTATCCTTTCCAGGAACGAGACAGGATCAAAATTATCGACGGATCAGTGCTTGTAGATAATGGCAGAATTAAACTCCCCACATCCACTTCGTGCAGTGATACCGTAAAAATTGAAGACTGCCTCGCAGAACAAAACTATGTCCTGACACACTGGAAGGAGGCATCAAGGATTATCAACTATCGCAGATTCTTTGCTGTGAATGATCTGATTGCTATCCGCACGGAAAGAAGGAAAAACTTCGATCTCTTTCACTCAAAAGTAAAAGACCTGATTTCTAGGGGTTTTATTCAGGGCATAAGGGTTGATCATGTCGACGGACTATATGATCCGCTCACTTATCTGAGAAGGCTACGGAGGCTTTGCGGTAAGCTGCCAATCTGGGTCGAAAAGATACTTGCCAGAAATGAAAAAATAAGAAATGACTGGCCGGTAGAGGGAGATACGGGTTATGCTGCAAGGTCCAGAATCAATTCTGTCTTCGTTGATCTAGGTTCATTGGAGGCATTAAAGGATCTCTTCGGAAGGAACGGAGGGAAAAAATACGAAGGTGAAAAATACAGAATAGACTTAAAGATTGAAACTTCAAGGCATCTCTTTCATTCAGACATAAAAAAGTATTCCCGGCTTATCCAGGATAGTCTCTTATCGATAAAAGCAGCTGGTTTATCAATACAGGGGATATCGGAGGCACTGACCGCAACTATAGCATCCTTAGAACAATACAGGACATATTCAAACTACAAAATGGTGGAGAGTGAAAAGTGGCTTCACGCAGTAGACAAAGCAGACAAATACTTTCCGGAACTTTCGCAAGAATTGGCAGGCATCAGGCTTTTTGTTAAGCATGCGAGCTTGGAGCGTAAATTCTGCAACGTAATAGGAAGGTTGGAACAATTCACGGGAGCAGTCATGGCCAAATCGATGGAAGATTGCTTTTTTTACAGGTACTCTGCTTTACTTTCCACATGCCTTGTGGGAGCCATGCCGTTTGAGCAACCCTACAGCGACGCCGAAGTACATACCTTCTTTGCAAACATTCAGCAATCCGGGAAGAAACCTATGGTTACACTATCAACACACGACACCAAATTCGGCGAGGATGCAGTTGCCCGGTTCAATGCGCTAAGTGACCTATTACCTGAATGGGAAGATCTCCTGAATCGCTTTGGGGGAGTCTCTGAAATAGAGCAATATGACAAGTACAGGATTCTTCAGGTCATACTAGGCACTCTAGATGTATCCAGCCATGAATACAAGGACCGGCTAGGATCCTACATTATAAAGGCGCTGAGGGAATCGGGGGAAAATACGAACTGGGAATATCCTTCTACTCATTACGAACAAAAATGCCTGGAGTTTGCTGGAAGGTCTGTTGTTGAGATTGAGGATCACTGGAAGGATCTGTTGCATAAGATTCGATTCCTTGGAGGCTTGAACAGCCTTTCTCAGACAGTTCTCAAGTTCATGGTTCCTGGGGTACCTGATACATATCAGGGTAGTGAATCCATGAATCTCTCATTCGTGGACCCTGACAACAGGAGACCAGTCAATTTCAAATATTTGTTTAAAAGGCTACAAGGATTATCATTGAAGAGACCGTCCTTAAATGAGGAAAGCGTTCTTAGCGGCGATCTGAAGATTTGGCTAACCTCGAGGCTGCTTTCAGTTAGGTCGGACTTCTTGGCTCATCTTTATAAGGGCAGGTATGTCCCCCTTCAATTTACCGGGAAAAATAGAGACAAAATCTTTGGTTTCTTTTATTCGCTTGAAAACAGTCATATTATAATATTGGTGGGCAGGCATCTTGATTCAATGATTTCAGACCATACATACAAGCCGGAATTCTGGAATGGGACCAGTGTAAGAGGCTTGCCAGGCCTAAAGGGGAATATCAGGAACCTGATCACTGGGGAAAGCGTTTCCAGTTTCCTCCTTGAAGATGTATTGAATGAATATCCATTCGCGGTTCTGGTGGCAACATAGAATGAAGGATCATAGAAATCTAGGAGCATATTTCGATGGGGAAAACTTCAACATTACCGTCTGGGCACCATTACATGACCAAATTCTCTATAAACCAGTCAAAGGAAGAGAAACTGAAATGGATAAAAAAGGAGAATACTTCTTCCTCAAGCTTGATGAAAGCGTTGATGGTGATCTATATACGCTCGATATCGATGGAACAATTCTTGCAGATCCGCTGTCAAGGTTTCAGCCAACAGGTGTGGCAGGGCCATCGATGCTTGTTAACACATCAAAATACAAATGGTCAGCCGCCAGGTGGGAAGATCATCCGGTTGATGATCATATCATTTACGAAATGCACATCGGGACCTTCTCTCCTGAGGGGACTTATAGGGGGGCAGAGAATAAGCTGCAATACTTGAAGGATCTTGGAGTCACTGCACTTGAGATCATGCCGCTTTCCCAGTCCTACGGATCAAGGAACTGGGGCTATGATGGTGTCTTTCCTTTTGCACCTTCTTACTCATACGGCACACCTTCAGATCTTGCCCATTTCATCGATAAGTGTCATATGCTGGGACTGTCCTGTTTCCTTGATATTGTCTATAATCACCTTGGGCCGATCGGGAATGTTTTCCCGTCTTTTGCGCCATACTTCTCAAACAAATATTCAACCCCCTGGGGCCAGGCAGTCAATCTGGATGGGGCATATTCAGGAGGCGTGAGGGAAATGCTTCTTGCAAACTTAAGCTACTGGATTGAGGATTTTCACTTCGATGGGTTCAGGATGGACTCCACCCAGAACATATATGATTCTTCACCCAGACACTTTCTTTCGGAAGTCACTGCCCACGTACAGTCTCTTTCATCCAGACTGGGCAGAAAGGTAGTGATGATAGCAGAATCTGACAAGAATGATGCCTCGATCATAAGGCCAGCAGAAAAATGTGGTCTTGGATTCGATGCAGAATGGGCAGACGACTTACATCACGCCTTCCATTCATACACAACTGGGGAAAGAACGGGTTACTACCTGGATTACGGCAATCTATCAGACATTGCATATGTACTGGAACATGGCTACCTTTATGACGGAAAATATTCAAACTATCTGAAGGCTGTTCGTGGTACTGACTTCTCTGGAGAGAAGCCATCTTCTCTCGTGGTTGCCCTGCAGAATCATGATCAGATAGGCAACCGAGCTCTTGGAGAAAGAATTGCGTCCCTGGTTTCGTTCGAGAATCTGAAACTTGGCGCATCAGTTTTCCTTTTGGCACCATTTACACCGATGATCTTCATGGGAGAGGAATACGGGGAAACCTCTCCTTTCTGGTTTTTTATGCAGACAGACGATAGAAAATTTGCAGAGAATGTCAACATGGGCAGAAAAAGGGAATTCAAGGACTTCGACTGGCCGGATAAGATTAGAGATCCCAGCAGCATTGATGCCTTCCTTGAATCCAAGCTTCAATGGAAAGATAACACGCAAAACCGCTGCATCCTCGCACTCTACAGGGATCTTATCCAGGCTAGAAAAGATTTCATACAGAGATCAGACAGGCTTGGATGGAAAGTTTCGTCAGATGGAAATATCATAAGAATATTCTATCCAAAGACTCGGCTTGGTGTACTTCACAATTTTGGATCTGTACCTATTGAAGTATCAGGCAGTGTGATACTCAATACATCCTCCGAAAAATATGGGGGATCAAATACCAATCCGAGAATTATAGCGGAGCCAGGGTCGGTATTGACGCTTCAATCATAAAATAGACCTTAAAACCGCCGACGAATCCGGAGGCAAAGTTATTCGCCTATCCCCAAATTTCCTTGGGAGTGAATCCAGTGCATCAAAAGAATTGATGATCATCTCCCATTTATCTTGAATAGCCTCCGAAATTGAAAAGTCAACCCAATTTTTACTGGCATTAAAGAATAAAAGTATGCTGGGCGAGACTGCTTTGTCTGGATGTGATTCAGAGTCAAGTCCTGAGATATATACCGATAAAGCCTTGAAATTTGGATCAGTCCATTCAGAATAACCTACCACTTTACCACTGGGATTGAACCAGTGCACATCCTTAGTTCCAGTTTCCGCTATAATATCACCCGAGAAGAACTCTTTTCTTCTCAAACAGGGGGTCGTCATCCTGAGAGATATTAACCTTTTCAGGAAAGACCTGATCTCCTCAGCATTGCCCTTATTAGACCAGTTATACCAGTTAAGTTCGCTGTCCTGGCAGTAGGCATTGTTATTTCCCTTCTGTGTTCTTAAAATTTCGTCTCCTCCTAATATCATCGGTGCCCCCTGTGATACCATGAGCGTGGTAAGAAGGTTCTTGATTCTTTTGATCCTTTTCCGTGTGATCTCCGGATCGCCCGTTTCGCCTTCGACACCGAAATTTTCACTGTAATTCTCGTTTGTCCCGTCTGAGTTGTTTTCATGGTTCATTTCATTATGCTTGTTCATATAAGACACAAGATCAAGAATAGTGAAACCATCATGCGAAGTAACATAATTGATGCTGGCGTGCGGCTTCCTATCGGAATTCTCATAAAGATCCGGCGATCCTGAAAGTCGCGTTGCAAATTCCCCTGTCAGGCCATCATCCCCTCGCCAGAATCTGCGGACACAATCCCTGTATTTACCATTCCATTCCGCCCATTTTACCGGAAAATTACCGACCTGGTAACCACCGGGTCCAACATCCCATGGTTCAGCTATCAGCTTGACCTTCGAAATAACAGGATCCTGATGAATCACGTCAAAGAAAGCTGATAATCGATCTACGGCATAAAACTGTCTTGCAAGGGTGGAAGCAAGATCAAACCTGAAGCCGTCAACGTGCATCTCTGTCACCCAGTAGCGCAGGCTGTCCATTATGAGCTGCAGGACCTGAGGATGCCTGACGTTAAGGCTATTGCCTGTTCCGGTGAAGTCATTGTAAAACCTAGGGTTTTCCTCATTCAGTCGATAGTAGACTGAATTATCAAGCCCCCTGAACGAAATAGTCGGGCCTAAGTGATTACCCTCTGCTGTATGATTGTAGACGACATCCATAATGACTTCTATGCCGCTCCCATGGAGGTTCTTTACCATCTGCTTGAACTCTGTAACCTGCCTCAAAGATGTGTCCTGCGAAGAAAATCTTATATCCGGGGCAAAAAAACCGATTGTATTATATCCCCAGTAATTGTTGAGACCGCTGTCCACCAGCATCTTGTTATCAATTCTATGCTGTACAGGCATAATCTCAACCGCGGTTATTCCCAGGTCATGAAAATAATCGATCATCTTCTCAGAGCTCAGGCCCAGATATGTGCCCCTCAGTTCTCCTGGCAGAGCCTCCTTCAAGAAAGTTAAGCCTTTCACGTGTGTTTCATAAATAATTGTTTCTGACCAGGGGGTATTTGGTCTCTGAACATCACCCCACTCAAATGCATCATCAACAACTGCACATTTCGGAATGTTTGAAGTATCCTCCACATCGCTGAAAGAAAGATCTTCCAGCTGATCCCCCATCTTGTATCCAAAAATGGCATCACTCCAGTTGATCTTCCCACCGATAGATTTGGCATAAGGATCAATAAGAAGCTTGTTTTTGTTGAATCTTAATCCCTTTTCTGGCTTGTAAGCTCCAAATGCCCTGTATCCGTATAGGGACCCACTCTTTAAGCCAGGCACAAGCACATGCCATACATGTGCGGATTTCTCTTCCAGTTCAATTACTTCATACGGGGTTGAGTCGTAGACAGATTTGAACAGTTCAAGATTTATCTGTTCCGCGTTTTCTGAAAAAACTGCAAAATTGACACCCTCATCTGTAATAGTGGCGCCGAGAGGATATGGTCTCCCAGGTTTCAGTT
>JAKACH010000027.1 GCA_021821635.1 Thermoplasmata archaeon
CTGTAACTCGCCCTCATGAATGTGGATTCCGTAGTAATCGCGGGTCAACAGCCCGCGGTGAATATGCCCCTGCTCCTTGCACACACCGCCCGTCAAACCATCCGAGCTGGTGTTGGATGAGGGTATGTCCGACAGGATAAACTCGAATCTGATGTCAGTGAGGAGGGTTAAGTCGTAACAAGGTATCCGTAGGGGAACCTGCGGATGGATCACCTCCTAAGTAAGTGAGTACAGGGCACAATTCCTACAACCTTCTGTCTTTTATTTTTTTATTTTAAAAGTTGCTTTTACGAAGTCTTTGCAAATTGTATCGTTGATCGGGCTAAAATGTGTCAGGAATTTTATGTTTCGGTTCCTCATGAAGAGATCAAAGATTTTATTTGTAGATTTGGATTGGGGATGAGTATAAAATGCCAATAGAAGATCGAGCCATCGAGATACAGGACCGTATCGAACGTAAGGTCGGGGGAATCGGTAAGGGCAAGTACGCCAGAATACTTAAAATGGCAAAAAAACCCAACGAGGACGAATACAAGAAGGTAGTCATGATCACCGGAGCCGGAATTACTTTCCTTGGGTTCATCGGTTTCCTTATCTTTATACTGATGGCTTATGTTTTCCATGTGCCATAGGTGAATAGAATGCAACGTGCAGAATCAAATGAATGGGTAGAGGTTAAGCTAGCCGACCGGGAAGTCGGTTGCGGCAACGCTGTTGAGAATCCGATAATATTAAGGAACAATTCAGGCAACAAGGTTACATTCCTTGTTTCGGTGGAGTCACAGTTCGCGCAGAGAGACGAATTGATTGAGTGGCAGCTCTCGCTGACCGGTCCTTCGAAGAAGGAGGAACTTTCTGTATCGCCATCGGAGAACAAGAAGATGACGGTAGAAATTTCACTGGAGCCCAAAGAAACAAGGGAGTTCAGGTTTGTCGTTGCAACACCAAAAGGAGGGTTCAAGAAGGATACGGCCAAGTTCACCCTTAAGATACAGTATGATAGCGGATCCGTGACGCAGTCGATGCAGATTACGCTGATTCCGGTTATTGTCGCCGTCAAGACAACCGTTGGAAACGAGATTCCCGTTTCAAGGGACCTTGCAAAGAAAAGCGAAAAAGACAAGGAGGAAAGGGCTCAGACCTACAGCAGTGCAACAAATGAGATCCTTGCGATCATGGCGCCAAAAGACGTAAAAGGATATATCTTCGTAGAGACAATGCATCCTGACAGGATACCATATCTCGGAAAGGATGTCAGGGGATACAAGGGTGAGGTGAAGGGCGAAATTTCAATAGAGGAAATTGAGCATTATCTCGAGCCGAAACCAGCTGTTACCGGACTTGAACTTGGCGCGCTTGTCGAGCTTATTGATGGCCCATTCAAGGGAGAGCGGGCTAAAATAATGGCAATCGACCCCACAAAGGAAGAGGTAACCGTTCAGCTGATTGAATCTCTCGTTCCAATTCCGGTCACTGTCAATGCAGAAGCCATAAGAATGCTTGACACAAAGTAGGTCAAATGAAATTAAAGACCAGATCAAAGGAGAAAGAAGCACAGTTCATTGAGAAGCTCCAATCCTTTTTTTCCGATCAGGAGAAAGTGCTGTCGCTTGTTCCTGAGTGCATGGATTCCTCCATGTTCTGCCCTTTTGATTCGTACAGGAAAAAGCTGTCACGCACACAGGGATCGTCTCTGGGAAGGCTTTCCGGAAGCGCAGACCAGTTCCTGAGTGCGATTGGGGAGACGTACAAAGTCATGGAATCAGAATCAGCACCCATAATGGGTGTGATTCCAACAGCATATGGAAACCTCGATTATGCAAAAAGGGGCAATACCGATCCCATGGTTTTAGGGGGCGTGCAGAATTTTGATGACACGACATGGAAGATGCTTGCCTTCTCATCGCTGGTAAAGACGAAGAAGGTTTTCATATTCAGTTCGGAAAACTATTACATAGGAAGCTGCAAAGGCAATTTCCCGGGAGATGATTTCCTTGCTGATGTTTTCAGAAGCGAGAAGGTTGAAGATCTCACCAATGAAGGTGGCTTTACGCTCGGCAAATCCGGGGAGTTTTTTTATGTCGACGTCGGAAATGTTTCAAGAATAAAGGTATTCCAGGACAGCAAGACCAACCTTATGCGCCTACTCCTGCGGCACATGCTTGTGCCCGACGTGACGAAGTTTTTCAGGATCACTGTTCCTTACCTGGAATCGGTCGATGCTGAAATCCCCCAGCCCACCCTGGCCGGTTATCTCAGTGGGCAGACAGATGCAAAGTCATTCCTGCATTCTATCCAGGAGGCAAGAAAGAAGAGCGCGCTGGCACGCGGAATGTACCTTATCGGCGGCGACGCCTATGCCGATCCGGAGGAGTTCCTTAAGGCCCTCTTCGACGAGGAGGAGGCGGCAAGATTGACAAGCTACCTCAAGATGATAGGGCCTGTTGCACTTGATGGCAAGAGCCAGAGAAAGCTTCTCGAAATACTGTGGCCAAAATTTGGCGTACAGATAATGAAGGAATATTTTCCTGACGTGGACGAGAGCATGATCAAGACACAGGCCGGAGACCCACTCAGGCAGATAGAGATGCTGAAAAGAAGAATAGATCAGGAGGAGGCTTCCAGCCTGATTACGGTGAACCCATGGTCGACTGAATCCTCGATGTTAATTGAAATGATAAAGGACTACCTGTCCATGGGCAAAAGCGAAACGCTGAAGAAGTGGGAAAAGAGAGTTGGCTTCTCAAGCCTTTTCAATTCACTTTATTATGCGTTTGTGATTGCCCTGCAGGGCGGAAGCAACCAGAAGTGGAGATTCACTTCGGAGCAGATGATGTTCGGTGAGAAGATTGCTCCAGATATAAAGGAAATCCTGGATTGCACGGACCAGACAATAAATGACAAGATCCTGCAGATGAAACAGTATGTGAACTGAATGAGCAAGCATTACCTGTCAAAGAAGGAAATCAAGGCGCTTGTTGCCAGCCTCGAGGAAATTGGCCTTCCTTTCGCGGATGCAGACAAGATGCAGGTTGAGGAATCGAAGAACGGAAACATGTATTTCCTGGGCCGTGTGTTCGCAGGCGTATGGACTGAAAGGTTCATCCCAACACCAGATTTTCTGAACATTGTTAAACCCGAAAACAAGAAGATTGTTGTCGATCAGGGCGCAGTACCCCATATAATGAACGGAGCCAATCTTTTTGCCAAAGGGATTCTGGGCATGTCACCAGACATAAGGAAGGGCGATTACGTCTTCATTGCTGACGAGAATGGGAGGTTTCTTGCAACTGCCATCAGCTCGGTCGATTTTGATCCCGAGATCAGAAAGCACGGGGGAGAGGCTGCGAGAACGTTGAAGATGTCTCTATCCTGATTACAGAAATACTATAAATGCGGGATTGTTGTCATTGCATGGTAGAATTGCTAAAACCAGGAACAGTTGCTCCGGATTTTGAAGCGCAGGACCAGGATGGGCATAACGTTAAGCTTTCAAGCTTTAAGGGAAAGCCTGTGGTGCTTTACTTTTATCCTAAGGATGACACCCCGGGATGCACTGCGGAGGCGTGCAACTTCAGGGACAACACTGAGCTGTTCGAGAAGAATGGCGTAAAGGTAATCGGTGTCTCTGTGGATTCAGTCAATTCACACAAAAAGTTCCACAACAAGTATGGACTGACATTTACGCTTGTTTCAGATTCAGGCAGGAATATTTCAGAAGCCTATGGCACCCTTAACGGATCGACCGACAAAAGAGTAACTTACATCATTGACCGCAACGGCAAGGTAGCTTACGTGTACGAGAAGGTATCGCCAAAGGAGCATGGAACAGAGATCCTATCCAAGCTTAAGGAGCTCAAGCTCGCCTGATCAAATTTCTATAGCGCTATCTTGCAGGGAAAGCGATAAAAATTCATTTTCCCTTTAATCTGGCAGGACTGGGATGTGTCTATCAAAACCAGCTAGGGGATTATCTTCTATTTCATATTGGCCAACATGAAAGTATCAGGTTGGCTTTCAATGCAGGCGTTCCTCACAAGCCGATTCGATAATTTTTGCCTTGCAAATAAAATAAAAGGACAGTGCATCCTGGAATTATTAGTTAAACGCTTTTGTTATGCATTTTGTTAGTTATCCTAATCATGTTTTCCCGGGATGCCTGCAAGGAAGTGTACCAATCGAATCTTTCTTTAACTCAAAGGCATTAAACAAAACATGGGAAAGGGGCACATTTTAGTTACTGGAGCGTCAAGAGGTATTGGGGCTGCAATTGCCATTGAACTTTCAAGGTCAGGGTATGATCTTATTATTCATTACAACAAAAGTTCAGCGCAAGCAGAAAAAGTCGCTGAAGCATGTCGAAGTAATGGTTCGGATGTTGCATTGGTAAGCGCCGATCTCACATCGTCCGAAGGGATCAAGGATCTATGCGATCAGGTCAGGACGTTGAACGTGAAGCTAAAAGGCATAGTAAATAATGCAGGGTCAGGAGTTGGCGATGACTTGAGCAGGATCACAGAAGAAGACTGGGATTCTGTCCTTACCATAAATGCAAAGGCTCCTCTTTTTATAATCAAAAATCTTGTAGATTTGCTTGTGGAAAATGCCTCCATCGTTAACATGAGTTCTGCGGCTTCCATAACTCCCCTGCGTAACTCTATATCCTATAGTGCAAGCAAGGCTGCGCTTTCAAACCTGACAAAAGCACTCGCGCTTAATTTTGGTCCATCTCTAAGGATAAATGCCATTGCCCCTGGATTCATAGAAACCGACATGACAAGTTTCATCAAGCAAAATGAAAGAATTTACGAGAACACTATCAAGAGAATGCCGCTGAAACGTTTTGGGAAGCCAGAGGAGATTGCGAAGGTAGCACGTTTTCTGATATCTGAGGACAGCACTTTTATGACTGGAGAGGTAATCGTTGTTGATGGTGGAATAACCTTCTCATGACTCAGTTTATTTACAAGCGGGAAGGGTCGTTATTCAGTCTTCACGATATTATCTCATCCGCCCAAGAAAGAATGCGGGAAATTTTCTTAAGTTGGGTAATTTCCAAACCTTCAAATGCAGTAAAGGTTCGGTTCTGGTCAGTTCGTCTTGGTAAGGTTCCATTTCCCTTTAATAGATAAATAACGATATTCCAAAATCACACAGATGGCAGATCAAGAAGACGAGAGTAAAGGTATTTTATCACCATATCAGAAAAAGTACCTGGCCGCTATAATCCCTGTTGTAATCGCAGTTATGGCCTCGATTTCTTATATCAGGTACCTTAATTTTTATACCTCCAACTGGGACCTGGGCATAGAAATGCAGATGCTGGCAGACAATTTTCATGGATACATCCTCTATGAGGCTGGAGATTTCGAAACTTATGGTGTTGTATCCCACCTGGAAATACATTCCACTTACATCGCACTTATCTTCTCCTATGCATACCAGGCGCTAAGTGAACCAGTATTCCTTTTTGTCTGTCAAGCCCTTTTTTTCTCTCTTTCCCTGATACCACTGAATGCGATATCACGTTATTATGGCCTGTCGGATAAGCAGTCGCTGATTGTCTCTATTCTTTATGTCACGAATGTTGGTTTCATTGCTTCTCAGATGTACGACTTCCACTGGATGTCGCTGATTCCGGTAGAGCTTCTCACATTTTTCTACCTTATTGCAAGAAAGAGGTACGCGCTTTCGGCAGTAATAGTGGTAATTGGAACACTGACGCTCGAAGTCTTTCCTATCCTCGACATGGGAGTCCTCCTGTTCTTCTATTACGAGGAAATTGTATCTGCAGGCAGCCTGAAGAGATATATTGTGACAGGGGAGAGCATCAGGGTTGCCTTATTGGCAATACTTTCGGCCGCTATCTTCCTTGTAATCAAGGATGTTAACTATGACCTCTTACCCCCGCTTTTGCACAACAGCCTCGCAATAAGCATCTTGAAGAACAACTACCCGGAGAGTTTTCTCCCTTCATCTTTTTCCTTTTCTAAAATGGGTTCATCACTGCTTTACTGGGGAATATTGTACTCATCACTCGGGCTGATTCCATTCTTCTATCGCAGGCATTTGATTATTGCATTGCCATGGCTTTATGAGTCTATCCTTGTTGTGCCGCAATATGCATCTATTCAGGATCAGTACAGCTTCATAGCACTTCCTCCTCTCTTCATTGGATTGATCCTCGCAATCCAGCGGGGAAACCTGGACCCTAAAACTTTTGCTCATATACTGAAGACTGCATTTTACGTGCTGCTGACTTGTTTGTCTGCAGTGATAACTTATGATGCGGGAGCTGGATATCCTTTGTCATACAGGGTAGTTCTTTCCGTAATTGTTGGATTCATTATGTTATTAGCGCTTGTCTTGATGCGGAATTCGTCGTCTATCCTTCGTCTATTCAGAGAGCGCAGAAAATCCATTTACCCTGCTCTGACTGTTGTCCTTATTTTAATCCTTGTCTTCAATTTCCTGGTGGGGCCGTTCAATATTCCCAACGAGGAAAAAACAGTGGATTCTGGTTATGCATTCTCATATTCAATGAATCCGGAATATAATGATCTGATCAAGATGGTTTCCATGATTCCTGGAAATGCAAGCATAATATCTTCTGATAACCTCTTTCCATATATATCGAATGATCCAAATGCCTTTTCCTTTTACTGGAGCACGCCTGAGAACCTGACTTTCTTTATGTACTATAACCTGAGTTCTAACTTCTCATTCACCTATGTCCTGATTGATCAGAGCCAGATCACTTATATTCCTCAGGCTGTGATGAATCACATTCAAACCAGTTACGGTCTCTTATCGGCTGTTTACACTCAACAGTCGTACCCGGGAAATATTTATCTTTATAAGTACGGGTATAACGGAAAAACACTTAATATGTTTCAATAGAATTAGAGACACATTCTTTGAGTGAAGCTGAAAAAAAGGAAGTAGCCTATCATCAGTTTGATACTTTTTGACACTCAAATCACTTCCAAGTGTAAGGCGCATCATCGTGGTAAAGGACATTATAAGATAACAGATTGAATTCCAGCGTCTTGTAAAAAAAAATAGACTTAGCGAATAAATTTCCTAATCAGTATCTGGTTTCAATGCTTGTGCCAGTTTCCTTCGGCATTGTCAGGACAGTTTCAATTACCGACGCAAATATCCAGAGCAGAGACACAATCAGGAGAAGTACATCTGGCGCTATGAATACTGAAATAATGAATAACATAACAGGGAGTAAATATTTTACAACTCCCCATACAAATTTATAAAGATCAATCAACCGGATTACCCGAAGAGTGAACTGAGTCCTGCGAGTGCGTCTTCTTCTGAAGCTGCCGCCTCTTTTTCATCCTTCTTTTCTTCCTTCTTCTTGGACTCTTTCTTTTCCTCGTGCTTGGCGCCTGCAGCTGCAGGTGCAGCGGCTGGAACTGAGGCAGCGTTCTTTATGACTTCCTCAATGTTAACGCCCTTCATGCTGGAAACAAGAGCCTTCAGTCTGGATTCGTCCGGCTTTAAACCGGCACCCTCAAGTACCTTCTTCAGTTTTTCCTCATCTATCTCGCTGCCCGCAGAATGGAGCAGCAGAGCACCGTATACATATTCCATTTCCTTTTTTCCTCCTCTATTTATCCAAACAGGGAACTTAACCCTGCTGAAACGTCCTCATCCGTCGATTCACTCTTCGCCTCTTTCTCCTCCTTCTTGCTTTCCTTTCCGGAGGTTTTCTTATCTTCGCCTATGGCTTCCTGAACTGCGGATGCCTCCTGAATCGCTTTCAATATAAATAATTGAATGCTGGATTCATCGACTATACCTGCTTTCAGCGCCAGCGACTCGGCTATAAGCCTGGCCTTCACAATCATATCAGGTATGATCTCAGGCACCAGGAATCCAGCCTCGAGAGCGAGCGTCTTTGCCCTGGCGAAAGACATTGCAATGTCGAGTGAAAGTGATTCGGGCGTAATGCTCAGAACGTCGCTGGTGAAGATTGTGCCGGATGAATATGCAGCAAGCAGGTTCAGGCCAACCTCGATTGGCTTAATGTCAAGCTTCTGCAGGAGTGAAGCCCTCTCCTTGGATATGACTTCCCCCTTTTTCACTACGACTGATTCCCTCTTGATAACGATCTTGCCCTTCTCTATTGCGGTCTGGAGCCCTGCCTTCTGGAACTCGCTTATCATCGGTCCTGGCGGGAAGCTTGTCTCGCCTTCTGGTACGACGATATCGTCTGAAGCAGTTTCTCCACCGCGCGGGGACATCATCTGCCTCTTCTTTCTCAGCACATTATTGACTGAAACCGGTTCGCTGTTTGTAGTAACAAGCGCTACCTGGCCCTTGACCTCTTTTGATAGACCCGCGAGGCCTGGCTTCTTGGATTTCTCGATCGCTTTCAGGAGAAGCGTTAGCCTCATGACCCTGATGTTAAGATCTCCCCTGACGTCGCGCCTGATATTCTGGAACTGGTTGTTCCTGAGGCCATGTATGTCTACTATTGCAACGGTACCTGCGTTGTCAATTTCCTTCGACACCTTATCAACTAATTCAACTTTCCAGCTTGCCGGATGCCTCATTGAGCGTCACCCACATTTATCTTTACTGGCTTACCCATTGTAGTCTTCAGGAAAATTGATGCAATATTAGAGTCTCCCTTGTCAAGCTTGCTGATTATCCTCTTAACAACAGCGCTTACGTTATCAGCAATCTCCTCGTCCGTCATTTCTTTTGTCCCCACAGGCACGTGGAAGGTCTTCTTATCCCTTGTCCTGACCCTGACAGTTTTCTTCAGGTTATTTATCATGGGGGTTGGATCCTGACCTGGTGGAAGTGGTTTAGGCATCTTCCCGCGCGGACCCAGAACCTGACCGAGTGACTTACCGACTGTCGCCATCAGGGTGGATTCCGCAATCATAAAGTCGATTCCTGTTGCAACCTTCTTGAAGTCCTTCTTTTTCTCTGCAAAACCACTTATCTCTTCCGCACCAATTATCTGGTCTGCGACAGTTCTTACCTTTGACTTCATTTCGTCAGATCCGATAACCGCGACCCTGATCGGTTTACCTCTTCCCTTTGGTAACAAGATCTCGTCGTTGATCCTGTTCTTCGGATCCGAGAGATCAATATCCTTCAAATTTATAGCCAGTTCAAGGCTCTCCTTGAATTTTCTTTCCTTGGAGCCTGCCTTCGCCTCATGTACGCTTTTTACCAATTCTGCTTTTGCCAAATCAACACCTCCGTAGTCTTAACGAACCCAGCGGGGTTCTCCTACAGATCAAACCTGCATCTTGCCTTCCTTAATTAACTTTTGAACCTCTTTCGCGTCCTTGCCCTCGACATTTACGCCAAGAGACACGCACGAACCCAGTACTTCCATTACCGCACCCTTCAGGTCCTTGGCCAGCATCCCATCCATTTTTGCCTTGGCCACATTCTTGATCTGTTCCATAGTGGCATTTCCAGCAACCTGTTCCTTTCTCTTTCCGGAGCCGCTTTCTATGCCAAGCTCCTTCTTGATGAGAGCAGACGTCGGCGGTATCCCCACCTTTATCTCAAAAAGCTTCTTTGCGGGATCCGTAACAACAACGCTGACAGGAACCTGCATTCCCTGGAACGCTTTCGTCTTCTCATTTATCTGCTTGATTATATCACCGAGGTTCAAGCCGAGAGGTCCAAGTGCCGGACCAAGCGGGGGCCCACTGCTCGCCTTGCCGCCCTCGACCATGACGTTAACTGTTTGAGCCATACTAATTACCTTTATGCAGTCGCCTTGATTGTAAAGTCTCTCATTAACCTTTTGCAGAATTTTTATTGTGACGCTTTCTTATTGCTAAATCTTTCTGCAGGATGTTCTGGCATCGCATTCACAACCTGGAAAGCATAGATTCCGTCTTCCTGCATGATCGGGAAATCAAAATTTATTATATCGTATAGTATAGTCCCGATATATTGAGGAGGACTCTGATCTGAAGGTTGAGGTTCTGGACGGGAGAAAGTTCGCTAAATCACCAGAAGGAATATGTATTCTTGTTGATGTCTTCAGGTCCACCAGTTCAATACCGATCCTCCTGTCGCGTGGAGCGGAGTATATAATACCAACCAGAACGGTCAAGGAAGCAAGGGAATTGAGAAAGAAGATACCGGATGCCTTCCTTATCGGGGAGAGATACGGCTTCAAGGTAGTAAAGTTTGACTTCGGCAACACTCCCGCGCTTCTCTGGAAAACAGATTTCACGCACAAGGTGATTATATTCACGTCAACAAACGGTACGAAGGTATTGAATAAGATCAGCAGTGCAGAAGCCGTTTATACCTCATCGTTCATTAATCACGAGGCAACATGCCGGAAGGTCAGGAATGCCGATAAAGTTCAGATCTATGTTTCAGGCAGGCCTGACGGCAAGGCTGAAGAGGATGAGCTATACGCAGATTTCCTGGCTGCGGACCTTGAAGGAAAGAACCCTGATCCTCGGAAGGTAATAGACAAGGTGAAGCACTGCAGTGGCGCCAGACGACTCAAGTTAATGGGTTTTGAGGAGGATATTGAGGCGTCGCTTCGCTTCAACAGCGTGGATTTTGCGGTTAGATACCTGGACGGAAAAATTGTCAGAGATACCTGATGTTATCCTTGCCATATCTCTCGAGCCTTATCTTGTAAATCTCAGAAAGCATCGTCCTGGCAAATTCCAGCTTCTTCCTCTTTACCTCAATATCGATTCCGGGTTTAACAATGGGCGAATTGAAATCGAATCCAAATATCGTTATTTTGCGAGATCCAAGGAAATGTGCAAAGAATCCGGATCTGTCGCCGTCCGTGAATCCGCCAAAGTTGGTTGTGTAGCCGAGGCTCTCGACCTGGCATGTTGGTATAACCGGCCCGGGACAGATCTCAAATGCATGCATTATCTGCTCAATATTATCGCCATGCGCATGCACGAGGCAGATTGAGCCACTTCCCGAAAACTTCGTGAGCATGCCGAGATCGCCGTCAAGATCGGTTACTATGAAGTCAGGCTGCCTTTCGCTGACGAAGTTCTCCACTGCGCTTCCGCTCACAATAACGATATCAGAATCCCTGATTTTCAGACTGGCCCCGTCCAGCTTCGCGGGGCCGATGATAACTGCATCTCTGCCTATGAACGCCGATAGATCAGGTATTTTTCGCCTTGACACAAGGAATTCAGTGTCCAGAAGAATTGCGGAAGCCTTGTCAAGAAAACCATCCAGGGAAAGATCTTTGTATATTCTGGAAAATATGTCATCCGAGATTTTCCTTGCGGCCGGATCGACCGAGTCGCTGAAATTATTCTTTTCCATGGAAAAGGCTGTTCTGAAGGTTACTGATAGGACCGAGGTTCTGCTTCTCAGAATAATATTTGTGTGCCACAGAGGATATGACAGCTACTATGATGCCAAGTATAAGAAGGGCTATGTTCATTACTGCCGAACTGAAGGGTATGAAAGTAAGTATGTACCTGATGTAGTTTATCATGCCGTAGATGATAAAGCCAACTGACAGTGTGAACAGGAGAACATAAATGTTCTTGCTTATGCCGGATTTACCATTGAGCAACATCTCCACGCCGGTACCGCCTTCTCTCGCAAGGATCGCACCGTACATCCACCATGTGAAGTATGAAATGAATACAAGAAGCTGGTCAAGGAATATCTTTTTGCCCAATACCGTTGCGCCGGCAGCTATCACGTAGCTGGCGGCAATGCCAGCGAACACAAGCGAAAATGCTATGATGTACGATATGAAAGAAACTCTTGTCTCTTCCGCATATTGCCTGAACGACTTTACCAGTTTCAGCGCCCTGTCGCTCACCTCAAAAGCGCGTTCAATGAAGTATGCACCCAGAATAAGCGACACAAATGTCAGTGCGACCGCACTCGGCCCTCCGATCGAACCTACTCCGCCCGGTGTCAGGAGGCTGTAGATTATGAATGAGAGAGACACAAGCCCATATGTGAGGAACACAAGGCCGAACGGTATCTGGAATTTGTTTGCAATCTTCTTGTCCTTCAGTGCCTTGACTATGTAATAGTAGACAGACTCTATGTTCTGGTTGTGCCTTACTATTATGTGCTTCACATAACGTATCTTTATCCTTGAAAGGATAAGCGGCATGATGTAATCATCCTCGGCACCGTCCGTCACCAGGATCACGTCATCAAATTTCTTGTATTTGAGTACCTCGTCGATCTGGGATGCAATTATCTGATCCGATCTTGGACCAACCTCATTATCTCCGGTGATTAAGGCGATATCCACGTCTTCGCCTTCCTTCTTAAGATCGTCGAATATCTTAAGTGCACCAAAAAGTGCGTTTGCATCCGAATCTTCAGGATCCAGGGATATAAGCTTCATGGCTGCTTCATAGCAATCAGAATAACCAATCACCGGCCCGGGCACTGATGCCTTCTCACCGTAATCGTTATCCCGATCTACATTAAGTATGAGGCTTGTCATTAAACTTTATACCTAAATGGATTAGCAAAATTAGATATAACTATTTTTCGTATAAAAAATCAGTATTTTATTGATAATCAAAAAGGAATGATTACTTCGTCACGAAGTAACCGGCGCTTTTTTGCCTGGCGACTCTTTTGGCATATCCCTTGCTTGTCAGTTCCTGTAGTGCTGCAGCTACGATAGCTTTACCGACGGCAGCAGCCTTCATAATGTCGTCTGCTGTCTTCAGCTTATCCTCTGTTGATGCTCCAATCTTCTTCATTGCGTTGTAAACCTTTTCGGCGTTTGGACTAAGATCTCCCATTAATTCACCGGTAGAAGGAAATCATGTATACGTATATATACATAACCTTATATTTAAAGAGCCATATACTCCAAAGCTCGCACATGCGCATCCGCATCCATTTGACCCGAGTGTAATGTTATATTCGTCAATTGCCGAATCCTACATCGTTAATTTTTTTATATATCCTGCGCATACCTTGACAGGTGTTTAGTTGTCTGGTATAGTATCATATGGATCTTATATCCCTAAGTACAGGATCAAGCCCGACGAAATTGCAAGGGTTTGGGGTGAGGATCCGGAAAGCATCAGGAATGGAATATATATTTTGAGCAAGTCGGTACCGTCACCCGACGAGGATGTTGCAACGATATCGGTTGAGGCTGCAAGAAATGCAATGAAGCGCGGAAATATCGAACCTGCTGATATCGGATCCATCTATGTCGGGTCAGAGTCACATCCTTACGCTGTCAAGCCGACCGCGACAATTGTCGGATCCGCCATTGGCGCAAACTTCAACCTCTTCGCCGCAGACTATGAATTTGCATGCAAAGCAGGCACTGCCGGAATGCAGAATGTGAAGGCGATGGTAGATTCTGGAATGATAAAGTATGGTATGGCAATCGGCGCCGACACATCACAGGGCGCACCAGGGGATGCACTGGAATATTCGGCATCGGCCGGCGGCACAGCAATGATTATCGGGAAAGAGAAAGTCATTGCCGAGATCAACGACACTCTATCCGTCACATCAGATACACCTGATTTCTGGAGGCGGGAGGGCCAGCCCTATCCGACGCACGGAGAAAGATTCACCGGCGAGCCTGCATACTTCAAGCACACAATCGGCGCTTCAAAGAAGCTGATGGAACGTGTCGGAACAACCCCGAAAGATTACAAGTATGCCGTTTTCCACCAGCCCAACGGAAAGTTCCCAACCAGGGCAGCAAAACAGCTTGGCTTCTCGGATGAACAGTTCAAGGATGGTCTCCTGACACCCCAGATTGGCAATACATATTCAGCAGCAATGATGACCGGCCTTTCTGCGTTGCTCGATATAGCGCAGCCAGGAGATCGGATACTGGCGGTATCATTCGGGTCCGGGGCTGGATCAGATGCGTTTGATCTTACCGTAACGGATGAGATAGAGGCGATCGACCGCAAGGCTGCACCAACGATAAAAGAGCTGCTCAGCAAGGTGATCTGGGTTGATTATGCCATATATGCAAAATTCAAGAGAAAGATAGTAACGGGTGATAATATTGAATGATGTTTACATAATAGGTGCAGGAGAGACTAAGTTCGGGGAGCTGTGGGAAAGATCTTTGAGGGAGCTGGCAACAGAGGCTGGCCTCCGGGCAATCGAGAGTGCAGGCATATACTCCAAGGACGTCGAGGTCCTGTATGGAAGCAACACCCTTGGTGGCGCCATAAATGCACAGAATGACATCGGCGGCCTGATATCTGACTTTACCGGCCTGGCGCACAACAATATACCTGCGATTTCCGTTGAAGCATCAACGGCATCCGGAGGGGCAGCCGTAAGGGAGGCTTATCTCGGCATCAGGTCCGGTGAGTACAATGTGGCGGCAGTCGGTGGAGTTGAAAAGCTGACCGATCTTTATGGATCCGAGGTTCTTGACCTGACGAGCACACTTCTGGACAGCGAGTGGGAGGGATTCTTCGGTGCAACACCAGCCGCCATAGCAGCGCTCGT
This sequence comes from Thermoplasmata archaeon, assembly GCA_021821635.1. GTDB lineage: Archaea > Thermoplasmatota > Thermoplasmata > Thermoplasmatales > Thermoplasmataceae > UBA582. The sequence goes on from JAKACH010000027.1 coordinate 14,473, forward strand.
AGCCCAGAAATACATGAAGGATTTCAAGGTGGATCGCGAGAGCCTTGCAATGATGTCAGTCAACGATCACATGAATGCATCCAAGAACCCAGACGCACATTACAGGAACGTGCTCACCGTCGAGGGAGCTGTATCGTCGACAATGGTTGCGGAGCCGCTGGGAATGATGGACTGCAGCCCTGCAAGCGACGGTGCAGCAGCCATTATACTTGCTTCTGAGGAGTACGTGAAGAGGAACAAGATCCAGGGGATAAAGATACTCGCATCGGCAGTAGCGCAGGATTATCTGGCACTGCACAGCAGGAAATCGATCTACAGGTTCGATTCAACAGTCGTAGCGGCGAGGAACGCGTACAAGAAGAGTGGACTGAAGCCGGAGGATATATCATTCGCAGAGATTCATGACTCATACAGCATATATGGACTGATCGAGCTTGAGGACCTGGGGTTCGCCAAGAAAGGGGAAGCAAAGAGGCTTATGCCTGAAGACATAAAGCTGGACGGCAGAATCCCCATCAACCCTTCTGGAGGCCTGAAAGCAAAGGGAAATCCTTTCGGCGCCACCGGGGTGGGGCAGTTTGTAGAGGCATACCAGCAGCTGAACGGAAAGGCCAAGGAAAGGCAGGTTAAGTCTCCTGAAAATGCGCTTCTGCATAGCATGGCCGTGAGTGGTTCCACTTCTGTGGTTCACATACTGGAGGGGAACTGACATGGGAGAACTTTCAAGATTCTGGAGAGAGTCAAACCACAGGTACAGGTTGATAGCGATAAAGTGCGGGAACTGCAACGAAGTCTACTTCCCTCCCAGGGATGTATGCCCAAAATGCCACAGGGAATCGATAGGAAAGATGCGTGAAACCCAGCTCAGCGGCAAAGGTGAGATCGTGTCTTACACGATCGTGCACGACGCCCCCCCGGCATTCATGCGGCAGAGGCCATACGTTCTAGCACTGATAAAACTGGATGAGGGACCCACGATTACAGGGCAGATTGTCGATGCAGATCATGAAGCGTTGGAGATCGGGAAACGCGTCAGGAACGTCTTCAGGAAGGTAAGGGAAGACGGCAAGAGCGGCATTATCCAGTACGGGTATAAGTTCGTCCTTGAGGAATAGATCCTTATTTATACCTGAATAGGCATCTTTAACCGGTATATCTTGCTGCCCGGTATTGATTCAATTGACCAGCGCCAGAACACCGATCATGCCTATCCCGTCAGGACGATGAGGAAGAGGCGTAATGCCCTCTCTTATGTCCTGCTGGTCACTTATCTCCTTTCGCTTGTGATGCTGATCCTGACATTTGCATACCTGGTTTCTTTTGGCGGCCTGCCGCTTAAGGATTTCCTGAAAATGCAGGTCAACCCGTACTTCTTTATCCTGCTACTTTTTGTTGAACTTCCTTCAACGAGCCTTCTCTATGTGGTCATATTCATAATACTGGGTTATGCTATTGTCTTTGCCGCAGTCGGGACTGGATTCAACTCGTCAATATCGCCAATTGACAGTTCCAACGGTTTCTTTTCCATGATGGCTCCGGTCCTTCTCATCGTTTCGCTCATAATCACGGTTGCGGAGGAGTCACTAGGCATCCCCATACTTGGCCCGCAACCAGTCACGACGGCAGCATACGGCGGCTTTGTTGCCCTCATTTATGCGCCTTTCGTGGAAGAGTTCGGTTTCAGGATACTTCCACTCGGCGTTCTTACCTTTATTCCCTTCATCATGCATGTGAAGCAGCCTTCAAAAGGGATTGGCGATCATACAGGTTATCTTGTTCCTCCCGTCAAGGCTTTTTTCATCTATCTTGTGGCGCCTGGATACTACAGATCAAGGTATGGCGGCCGGAACCGGGCGATCGATCTTATACTGATACTTGTAACAAGCGCTATCTTCGCCTATGCTCATGTTTACTACGGTGCGTGGAGCTGGGGAAAGCTCTTCCCGATTTTTGTGGATGGGATTATACTGGCTGTCGGGTACCTGAAGTTCGGCCTTTATGTTGACATTCCGCTGCACTGGTTCATCAACGATTTCGCAGGCCTGGAGCTTGTAGATCCATCAACGCTGGGCTTCCTTGTATTTGTACTGATATGGTGCATGGTCGCATGCGTTATTGGCATAGTTTACAGCATACCGAGCGTCAGGCGCTTTTTCAGGTCCAGCAGAAGCACCGGTGCATTCAGGTGAACATGACCCTTTTTCCCTCTATCCTGTAGGGATCATACAGGAGCCTTGATATCGTGCTGATGAGAAGAGGCTTCTCCATTGCCTTCACCTTTTCCGACAGCGATTCCGGTGTATCGTTATCCGAGACCTGGACAATTGCCTGCGCTATTATCGGTCCTGTATCGACTCCGGTATCTACGAAATGCACCGTGCAGCCGCTGAATTTTGCACCGCTTTCTATCACGGCACGGTGGACGTTCAGGCCGTACATCCCCTTCCCTCCGAAGCACGGAAGGAGCGCAGGATGCGTATTTATGATCCTCTCCCTGTGCCTTTCGACAAATTCTGCCGGGAGTATCCTGTTATATCCTGCCAGAACGGCAATATCCGGGCTATAATCCGCAAATATCCTTTCCAGCGAACGGATTGCTTCTTCCTGGTGCTTCGTCAGCAGGTGGAGCACCGGAATAACTGCAGATTCCGCCCTTAAGACGGCACCGCAGTCCTTCCTGTCTGATGCGAGAACTGCAATATCGGCAGTGAGGTCTCCCCTTCTTGATGAGTCAAGGATGGACTGGAATGTCGTGCCGGTTCCTGACGCAAGTATAGCTATTGTCTTCCTCTGCATGTTAAAGCTATTGGGGCTGCTTTTAATAATTTAGCGCTGCCCGGAACTTGTATCTGCGGATGACCTCTTTATGTCCTCCGAGAACTCCTGTATCCTTCTCTTGATGGATTCGATGAGATCATCAGCCCTTTCCTGCACAATCTTCTGGAGTTCAGGAGCTTCCTGTATGCTGTACTCATGGTAGTAACCGCCTTCTCGTATGTTGGCAGTCTCCCTGTATATGAGACCGGATGCCTCAAGCTTCTGCAGTATCCTGAAGACTGTTGACCTGTGCCTGCCGCATGCATCAGATATCTCATCCACAGTAAGAGGTGACTTGTTGAGGAGAATGAAAAAAAGCTCAAGATCGGAATCACTGAGTTCAAACAGATTCGAAAGGAGATCGTGGCAGCATGCGCCCTTCCTCATCAGTCTTGACAGTTCAGCCATATGCCATGATTACATACATCCATATAAGGTATTGCACGGTATTCGCAATACTACGAAATACTAATATACCCATGTGAAATATCTGGTATGTGCTCTTCCAATAATCGAATTGGGAAGCACGGGTGAAAATATGAGTAACGATAACGAAGCTGAAAAGATAAAACAGAAGATAGCCAAAGACATAACTGCGGGATCAAAACCTCTCGGAAAACCCATTGATCTGAATGATTCGAATTTCCACGATGCCGTAAAGAAGACAAATTACCTGATCGTGGATTTCTGGGCACCTTGGTGCGGTCCATGCAGGTATGTATCACCGGTTCTCGAGGAACTTGCTAAAGACTATGCCGGAAAAGTCACGGTAGGCAAACTCAATGTTGATGATAACCCGATGGTGTCGAGCGAATACATGATCAACAGCATCCCGACAATTATGTTCTTCAAGAACGGCGAGCAGGTGGATGCCATGATCGGCGCTGCTCCTAGACCCTTCATAGAAGAGAGACTGAAGGAATACCTCTAAAGAGATCCTGAACCATGGAGAAATACGACGTCATAATAATCGGCGGGGCGGCAGCCGGATTGACTGCCTCTCTGTATACTGCAAGGCAGGGCCTGAAAACCCTTGTCATAACCAAGGATATCGGCGGGCAGGCGCTTCTCACAAATGATATACAGAATTATCCAGGCATAATGCAGATTGGCGGCTTTGAGCTGATGACAAAGTTCCAGGAGCAGTCAGCTTCCTATGGAGCCGAGTTCAAGTATGACGAGGTTGTCTCAATCGAGAACAAGCCCGGAGAAAAGATCGTTTCGACAAGCACAGGCGAATACTCATGCACTGCGCTTATACTTGCATTCGGGAAAACCCCGAGGGATCTTGGAGTACCCGGCGAGCAGAAGTTCAAGGGCCGCGGTGTCTCGTACTGCGCTGTCTGCGACGGACCGATATTCAAGAACCGTGTTGTCAGCGTTGCAGGCGTCGGTGATCATGCGCTGCAGGCGGCTGTATATCTTGCAGGCGTTGCAAGCAAGGTCAACCTGATTCTTCCGGGAAACGAGGTTCGCGGTGACGATTCGCTGGTATCTGCAGTCAAGGCAGATGACAAGATATTCACTGCAGCAGGAAGGAAAGTCAAGTCAATAAGCGGCGACAAGACTGTAAAATCAATCATGCTCCAGAAAGCGGACGGATCGGATGCGGAAGAGGTTCAAACAGACGCTCTGTTCGTGGAAATGGGATACATAGCGAGAACAGAATTCATAAAAGGCATAGTCAACCTGAACAAAGAAAATGAGATAATTATTGACAAGTTCGGTGCTACAAGCGCCGAAGGAATATTCGCTGCAGGCGATGTAACCGATGTCCCATACAAGCAGGCTGTAATCTCGGCAGGCCAGGGTTCCATTGCAGCAC
>JAKACH010000028.1 GCA_021821635.1 Thermoplasmata archaeon
GCACCAAACCTCATGGGCTTCTTTGAGCTTGCACTCGTCTACAAAGAGCAACTGTCCAATATAAAATCAAAGGTAAAGATAAAATTCGTTTCACCGGATAGTGGAGCTTTTCCCATTCAGGAACTTTCAGGATTCTTTGCCGAAAAATTCAAATCTGTCGGAATTGAGCTCCAGACAGACTTTAAGATCAGTTCGATCAACCAGAAGAACAAGGAGATCGTATCGACGGAGAACAAGACTATTAATTATGATGTGCTGGTTTTTCCTCCGCCGCTCAAGACGAGGGAATTCCTGGCTAATGATGATCTACTTGGCGATGCCGGCGCAAAAAACATCAACAAATCCAGGCTAACCGTGAAGGATTATGATGACGTCTACATTTCAGGAGATGCTTTTGATTTTCTGGCCGAAGAACTGTCCGGATCATTCGTTACACAGTCCAGATTCATCTCACACAGAATTTCTTCTGATATCAATTCATCCTTTGATTATGATCAATACACCGGGAGCGTTACTCTCTCAGCAATGACAGGCCTGTCAAAGGGAATAACAGTTTCTTACACATATGAGAAGCGCCCAAAGGCACCGACTGAGAGTACTGCTGATTTCAGGTTCAAGAAGCACTACTCAGACTTTTATTTCTCATCTCTTCTGAGGGGAATAATTTAAAGAGGGAAAAACATGGATAAAACAGATAATGAGCAGAAACTGGAAATGAATGAAGACAACGATGTGGTGGAAGAACTCCTGAAATTTTTCCTGGAAAACAGGGAACTTTCATTTCAATTTCTTGACCTACTCAAATCATTTAAGGATTCTGGGGCCATCGAGGACATTGCCAAACTTTCAAGGGCAGTAATTCCTTCAAGTTCGGCCCTTGTAAAGGAAATAGGAAGTTCGGAAGAAATAATTTCGTCAATTTCAAGACTCGGGAACCTCGTTCCTTCAATACTCTATGCAGTGTCAATGGAAAATTCCAGCGATACCATCAAAGCCATCCTCTATAACTCAGACTCCATATTGAAGGCAATGGTCAGCGGAGCAAAGAACCCTGAACAGTTTTCCCTCTTCAAGCTCCTGGCACTGTTGAAGGACAAGGAATTCACGAAGGGTCTAACCGCGATGGTGAACCTGTTAACTGCACTCGGGAAAGCACTCGCAAAGGTACCCGGCGAATGATCCGATTTGCAGGTCAAAATGCATTTTTCAGGCCATTTCCGGTCAGGATAACAACCCTCTCGCCTTCAACGTTATGCTTCAATGATGCTGCATAGGCTACGGCTGAACTGTACTCTGTAAATATTCCTGAAAGGGCCAGCCTTGTTCTTGCGTCAACAATCTCTTCCTCTGATACTGTTATGGTAAACCCATGTTCCCTGAGTATTCTCACCAGAGGCTGTAAAAGTGGAGACCTTTCTGTCACAAGGGCGTCAGCCAGGGATTTCTTGCCGCTCGGATTATAAACTTCCCCAGATAATGCTGACTTTAAAGGAGACATCAGGTCAGGCTGGCAAGCTATAAGTTCAGGAATCATTGTAATTTCGCCTGACTCGAGAAGGTGAACAAACCCTTCATATAAGCCAATAAGCAGAGTTCCAGCAGATGTTGGTACGTATATTGTTGATGGAAGCTTGCCGTTGTACTGGTCAAACAGCTCATATGCAAGTGTCCTGATACCGTCTCTGAATTCCGGAAACACGGAGTGACCTACATAGAAGGAACTGTCATTCATGGCTCTGTTCCGGACATCTTCCCTTGACCCGGAAACCGTAGTAACATTAGCGCCATACGCCCTTATTAGATCCAGCTTGGGACCTGTCGCCGTTTGAGGAACAAATACATTTACCTTGAAACCGGCTGCAGACCCGTAGGCAGTAATAGAGGCACCAGCATTTCCGGAAGAATCCTCGCTCAATACCGGACCAACTTCCTTCTTTCTTTCAGCAAGGAAGGATACCAGTGTTTTTGAGCCCCGGTCCTTGTAGGAATAAGTTGGCTGGAAATAATCAAGCTTGAATGCCGTCAGATCCTTCCTTAAAAGAGGGGTGACGCATTCTCCCAGGGATATTTCCCTGCGGATGTAAGGAAAATTCTCTTTAAGATTGTTCCTGTATCTGAAGTCAGGATAGATCCTGAATGGGGAACCACATGCACTGCATGATGTCTCAAGCCCTTTCCGTTTCGTACCGCATTCATAGCATTCAACTTTCATTGTTTTTCCTCCAATATCTTTCCCATGGAATAGAAGGCATAATACTGACCATCAAGATAGAAATGATCTCGCAAATACCCCTCTATGAAAAATCCGTTCGAGATGAGCACCTGCATTGATTGTACGTTGAATGAAAGCACCCTGGTATGCAATTTATGCAATCTCAGATGAGTATGAGCAAATCCGCTGATCAGCCTTAGTGATTCTGTCGCTATCCCTCTGTTCCTGTAACTGGCGGCGATCCAGTACCCCACATGGGCATTTCGATCCTCGTAGTTAATGTCGCTGATCTCAATAACCCCACACAGATCATCCCTGTAGTGGATGTAAAAGTCGAACCGGAAGCGTTTACGAAACATTTCCCGGTTTAAATGCATAAAATCCAGAGCTGCTTCTTTTGTATATGGGTGCGGAAACGAGTGGCTTCCGACGTTTCTCAATATAATTGGGTCGTTGGCCAGTGCGGCAAGTTTAGCAGCATCTTCGTCTGGGATGTCCTCCAGAAGCAATAAATCTCCGCTCTTTAATTGCACCCATAGTTATTTGAATGACGGGAATAAATATTCTCACTTCATCTTCACGTTGCAGTCGAACATATAAGGATTTAATGTTTTACATTGATTATACATATATTTTCATGCTTTTGCTTGAGAGGCTTACAAACCCCAAAAAGATAGCCCTCATTGGCAATATAAATGATGAGGACACTGGCACTATCATATCAAGGAACATCAGGAGTTCCAGCGTGAAGAGATCAGTGTTCAGGATTATTGATCCAGAGATCTCGTCGACGCAAACTGCAGGAGCTTCAGTAACTAACTTTCCTGCAAATGTGGATATTGCGGTAATATCATCAACTGATCCGAACGTCAAGAAGCACCTGGAGGCTTGCAGCAGGAATAATGTGCCTTTTGTCTTCCTGCTTACATCTGCAAGCGGCAAAACTGGGTCACCAACGTATGCGGAAGATTACCCGCCGCATGTCCCTGGTTCAGCTGGTTCTTGCAAAATATTTGGTCCCGACTCAACAGGAATTTGCGACTCAAGCACTGACTTGAATCTCACCGTGTTAGAATACAACGTATCAGATTACGCGCAGAACAAACCCTTTGCCTTACTTGCAGTAGACTGCAACAGACATCCTCTTGTAAGGGATGAATTCAGGAAATTCAGATCCGACATAGGTTTCCTTCTGGATTTTGGAAAGAGTTATGGTGATACCGAAATCTTTACTGAAATCAGCTCATATCTTGATAACAGAAGAGAGATATCGGCTCTTGCCCTGCTGATTTCTCAGGATGGTTGCATGAAAAGCGATGTTCCTGCTATTCTGAGATCAAATTTTGAGCGACCTGTGATTGTTTACAGGGAAAGAAGGGAACTAAAAGCAAATAATTTGGTTGATAAGAGGAAAAAGAGAGGTAAGATAAGAAAGTCGTTGCTGACGGATGATTGCATCGAGGCAAAAGACCTCTACGATGTTAGTGATTTCGCCAGGGTAATTGCACTGAACCCTGCGATGCGTGGAATCAACGTATCAGTCATATCGACCAAGAGCGGGACTGAGTCGGTTGCCCAGGATTACCTCAAAAGCAGAGCATTCGGGATGCAGCTTGATGTCCCACATTTAGGGATGAGCACTAAGACAAAACTTACAAGCCTTCTTGGAAAGGGGTACGCAAGCCATAATCCGGTTACTTTGGGTCCGAAGGAGAAGGAGAAAATAGGATATGCCATTGAAACACTCATGAGCGACAGGAATACTGATGCAGTCTTGACGCTTGTATCTCCGGATTCATACGATTTGATAAATTACTTTGTCTCTGAGGCAGATCCTGGAAAAATGAAGAAACCGATAGTTGTTGCCCTTATAGGAACTGGTTCTGACTACCGTGCTTTGAAAGAACTCTCAGGAAGCAAAATTGCAGTGTATCCGTCCATCAGGAGGGCAATAACTGCACTGAAGGCTCTTGCAGCTTATTCCCTTAAAAGGCAAAGTTTGGTAAAAACTATCCAGCAGGTGTGAAATATGTCGTATTATGATGAAATTCTGGAAGCAAAAAATGGGCAGGTGTTGTTTCTTCTTGGAAACGAGGCCGTTGCAAGAGGCGCCATAGAGTCCGGCTTGTCAACAGCGGCCACTTATCCCGGAACACCTTCGAGCGAAGTCGGCGATCTCTTCTATGCTGTTTACAAGAAGGCAGGAATGCATTTTGAGTATTCGGTGAATGAAAAGGTTGCTCTGGAGGTAGCATTCGCATCATCTAGCCTGGGACTGAGATCCATGGTTTTCATGAAGCATGTGGGTATGAATGTGGCATCGGATGCAATGATGAGCATTGCTTATACCGGCACGAGAGGAGGCCTCGTCATTATGACAGCGGATGATCCTTCCATGCATTCATCCCAGAATGAACAGGACAACCGCCACTATGCGGATCTCTCGCATCTGCCACTGATTGAACCTTCTACGCCGCAGGAGGCAAAGGACTTTATCAGCGAGGCATTCGAGATCTCAGAGAAATATATGACGCCCGTCATTTTCAGGACAACAACTATGATAAGCCATGAGAGAGGGCTTGTAGAGGTTTCTTCCCCCATGGATAAGAAAAAGATCTTGAATTTCGAGTCAGGAAAGGATATGTTCAATTCTCTCCCCCAGTTTGCAGTAAGAAATAAGAAGCTGCTTGAGGAAAAAATTTCCAGGATAAAGAGTCAGGAGAGCGAGAGGTTCGCCAAGATAGAGAGGGCAGACGACAATGAATGGGGTGCCATATCTTCTGGGGCAGGCTATGCCTACCTGAAGGACGTCGTTTCAAAATACCGGGTCAGCATTTCCATCCTGAAGATTGGAATGACCAATCCTTTGCCGGAAAAAGCCATATTGAATTTTGTCAAGGAACATCCACGGATAATAATAGTCGAGGAACTTGACCCGTATCTGGAGGAAAAGATCAGGGCACTGTGCGAACTTCATGGAGCGGATGCCATAATCTATGGAAAGATGAACTCCTATTTTCCATATGATTATGAATTCAACATGGACGTTGTAAGATCCGGTGTTTTCAAGGCCATGCATAAGGAGGACCCTCAAAGTTTCACTGAGGGAACTCAATCACCTCTTGTCGCCCCAAGGACACCAGTTCTCTGTTCCGGCTGCCCTCACAGGGCATCCTTTTTTGCAGTCCGCCGTGCACTGAAGCTTGCCGGCATGAGTGACGCGAAGATATCATCAGATATAGGCTGCTATTCACTGGGCGCGTACGAGCCATACGATATTGGTGACTATATGATTTCAATGGGTTCGTCCATTGGAATTGCATCGGGCTTACCTGAAGCAGCCTCGAAGAGAACCGTAACTTTCATCGGCGACTCAACTTTCTTCCACTCCGGAATTCCAGGTCTTATAAATGCAAAGCTGAATAATGCTCAGACAACGCTTATCATCCTGGACAACAGGATAACGGCGATGACAGGACAGCAGCCCAATCCAGGTTCAATGGATCCCGATGATCTCGAATCCAGGCTGAATATACCAATCGAGAACGTTGTAAAAGGCATTGGAATAACCTCCGTCGTGACTGTTGATCCATTCAATCTCGGCGAGATGATCCATGCTGTCAATGAAAGTTTCAAGATTGATGGCCCAGCGGTGATAATATCAAGAAGAGAATGTGCGATACTGCGGGATGCCAAGGAGAGGAAGGCTGGAAGGCACATCGTCTACATGGTTGATGAGGAGAAATGCTCAGGCTGCGGAAAATGCGTCGAGGATTTCGCGTGCCCTGCCATATCATTCAAAGGAGGCAAAGCAAGCATTGATCCGGATCAGTGTGACGGATGTGGCGTCTGCTCAGAAAGGTATGTATGCCCATTCCAGGCAATAGAGGTGGAATGAGTGGAAACAAATATACTGATAGTAGGAGTCGGAGGACAGGGTGTCATAACCCTTGGCAGGCTGATATCCATGGCGGGAATAATGGCCAGCCACAATGTTGTTATGTCCGAGCTTCATGGTCTTGCGCAGAGAGGCGGTTCTGTCTCTGTCAATGTCCGTATTGGAAACGTTATAAGTCCGATACCTGAGGCTGGTTCAGTGGATTGTGTGATAGCGCTTGAGCCGATGGAAGGTCTTCGCTATTCACCAAGGGTTGGAAGAGATGCGGTATTCCTGGTCAATCTTTCCCCGGTTACGCCGATCTCGCTCAGCATGGAAGAAAAGGAATATCCGCCGCTGTCTTCAATCGTAGATGAAATTAAGCGGAATCACCAGGTTATACCCGTTGACGCCACAGATATAGCACACAGGGTTGGCAACATACGTGTTTCTAATTCAGTACTTGCAGGAGCTCTTGCGGCTGCAGAGATAGTCAACATTTCAAGAGATGATTTCATTGTTGCAATTACAAAGATGTTCGGTACTAAGTTGAAGGACCAGAACATACAGGCTTTTGATTCTGGATACAACTTCACGATGCAATATCTGGAGAAAAATCACATATTGCTGGACTGAGGATCGAATATTCAGGACAAACCCGAAATCTCTCCATCATCTGTTAGTGTGATATTTTCTGCCGCGGGTACTTCCGGCAATCCAGGCATGACCATTATGTCTCCCAGCATGGGTATCAGGAAACCTGAACCGGCGGCTATTTTTACCGCCTTTATTTCAACAGTAAAATCTTCTGGAGAGCCAAGAAGCTTTGGATTATCGCTAAGAGAGTACTGAGTCTTTGCCATGCATATGTAGAGGTTTGAGTAGCCAAGCTTTTCGATCTGCCTTATGTCTCTTGAAGCCTGGTCAGAAAATTCAACACCCCTGGCTCCATACACAGATTTCGCTATCTTTTCAATCTTGGTTTTCACCTTCTCCTCTGGGCTGTACACCCTTGTTATTTTTTTGGGAGGCTTTTTTGCTGCTTCAATGACCTTTCTTGCAAGATCCAATCCTCCCTTTCCTCCCTGGTTATAGAAATCAGCAAATGCATAGTTAAGGTTGTTGAGTTCCATCAACTGGGCAAGCTTTTGTTTCTCCTCATCTGTATCTGTAGTAAAAAGGTTGATGGAGACAACAGGCTCAAGGCCGAACTTTCTCACTATATTTACATGCCTGAGAAGATTTGGGAACCCAGCCTCTAGATCAGATACATCCTTAGCACGAGTCTGGGAGTTCTCACCATGATGCTTTAACGCCCTTATTGTGGTTACGATGACTACTGCAGAGACGTCCAGGTTGGCGAGGTGAGAAACTATATCAAAGAACTTTTCTGCGCCAAGTTCCGAACCAAAGCCGGATTCTGTGATCAGATAATCGGAAAGCTTCAGCGCAATACGATCTGCGATTATGCTGGATGTCCCATGCGCAATGTTGCCGAATGGCCCGGTGTGTATGAAAGCTGGCACTCCTTCTGTTGTCAGGACAAGGTTTGGCTTGAGCGCATCCCTGAGAATTGCTGCCATGGAACCCTGCGCATTGAGATCCTTTGCGTATACGGGCTTGCCCTCATACGTGAATGCAACAAGTATCCTGGACAGGCGTTCCTTCAGGTCCTTGTAGGAAGTGGAAAGACCCAGTATAGCCATCAGCTCGGAGGCTGGTGTAATGACATAACTGTCGTTTGCTATAATGCCCGAATTCCTGTCTCCTACACCAACTATGATCTGCCTCAGTGACCTGTCGTTCATGTCAATCGTTCTGGGAAATACGATACGCTTAACGTCTATTCCAAGCTTATTTCCGTGGTATATGTGATTGTTTATGAGAGCAGATAGGAGATTGTGGGCCGCAGTAACCGCAGGAAAATCACCAGTAAACATGAGGTTGATGTTGTCAGATGGCTCAACCTTTGACTTGCCTCCGCCGGTCGCCCCACCCTTTATGCCAAAACATGGACCCATCGAAGGCTCCCTGATAGCAATCATGATCTTTTCTCCGAGGACTTTAAAAGCCTGTCCAAGCCCGATCACGGTTGTTGTTTTGCCTTCCCCGGCAGGGGTTGGATTGGTCGAAGTTACAAGAATGAGCCTACCGTCTTTCCTGTCCTTCAATTTATCAAGAAGTGAAACCGGGACCTTTGCAATCTGCCTCCCGTAAGTCTCTATGTCGTCTGCGATGCCTAATTCCTTGGCCACCTTAATGATGCCCGTATTATTTTCACCAGACATATGATCATTCATAAATGGAATCTTATATTATAAGCTGGATGTTTAGATATTCATAGCTTTTAGGTGCTGTAATGAGTCACATTCATGCAATATCACTGATCTTGCTGAGAAGGCGTTTGAATTCTTCTATATCCTCTGCGGATAATTTATCAAGCAGACCGCCAACTGCCTTGAGGTATGTATCCATGCTCCTCACGAGTATTTTCTTGCCGCTGGGCGTAATTGTAACATTGAGGCGCCTCCTGTCTCCCTCGTTTCTCACCTTCTTGACGTAGCCTTTCTGCTGAAGCGCCTTTACGATGCCTGTTATCCATGGACCTGTTACCGAAAGCTCCTCTGCTATCGCATTTATCTGCATTCCTCCTTTCGAGTTCAGCAGATTCAGCATCTTGATTTCAATCGGCTTGAGTGATGTGGGATCCATCTGCATTCCTATGATTCGCTTGAATGAAGCCGAGACTGCATTGAGCAGATCCCAGAGCTCCAGTGCGTTTCCCTCGGTTTTCAAGGCGCATTTCCTCCAGTTAGTTTAGAGGATTCATTAGCAATAGAGCCAGAATTGCCGACGTGTTCGCTGTTAGGGCTGCCTGCAGGTGTAGCGATCGCCTGATGCACCTGGGGGCTTGGTGGGGCCTCCTCACCATGCACATATCTCTTGCCCCTGAATGCCGACAGCACAGCAGCTGCTACGAACAGGGCTGCACCTATATAAAAGGACGTATCGAGTGAGCTCATGAAGGCGGGTGCCAGTGCCAGTGGGAACCAGTGCTTGCTCTCCAGAGTCACGAGTGCAGACGGGCTCAGAAGCGAGGAGAATGTGGACGGCAGGAAAGATAGGATGACCTGCATGGGATTATATCCAAGGAAGGCAGAGAACAGCGCGGAGGTTGCAGGGATCTTGTTGAAAACAGGAATAAGTATAGGCGCGCCCGCAGCCTGAAGAGATGTTGCAAACGACGGACCAAGCCTTGATGAAAGTCCTATCAGGACGATAGTGAAAAATATACCCATGCTCGCAGTCTGACCAGTATTCTGAAGTGTTGTTCGCATTCCTGAAGCAGCACCCCTTTCCTGCGGGGCAACCGAATTCATAACAGCAGTGATATTTGGCGCTGCGAACAGCCCCATTCCAGTTCCCATAAGGAACAGAGTGGCTCCAAATTCTGGATATGAGAAGTTGTAGGTGAAAGTGGTGAAAATAAGAAATGCTGCGGCGCCAATGAGCATACCAACTGTTCCAAGCAGCCTTGCGCCTATCTTGTCAGATATTGCACCACTGATGGGGCCGAATATTACAAACCCGGCCATCATCGGTATCATGTATATACCTGCGTAGAATGGTATTTGGGAGAATGGAACATTTGCCGGAAGGTGAAGAGGCAGCCATATTCCCTGCAGGAGAATGATCATCATGAACATCACCCCGCCCATGCCCATGGATTGGAGCATCCCCGCAATACTGCCAAATGCAAACTGCCTTGTCCTGAACAGGTGCATCTTAAACATCGGCTGCGGAACCAGCGTCTCTACTATCACGAATACAATTAGAAGAGCAGTTCCAAACAGCAATGAGAGAAGAACCCAGGGGTCACTCCATCCCATGGATGAGGAGCCGTAGGGCATCAATCCATATGTGACTCCAAGCAGAAGAAGTGTCAATCCTGACGCAAATGTTACGTTTCCAGGTATGTCCACTTTTTGATCTTTGTGCCTGACTGCGTTGTCCTTCAGTTTCCAGTAAGACCATCCAGTTCCCAGAATACCCACTGGGACGCTAACGAGAAAGACAAGTCTCCAGTCGAAGACAAGAGTGATGTTGAAATTTAAAAGCGTGAATGTGTAGACATAATGTATTGCGGATAAGATACCTCCAAGTATCAGGCCAACAAGGGACCCTGCCAGGGCTGCAATCTGGTTGATCCCCATTGCTTTCCCTCTTTCTTGTGGCGAGAAACTGTCAGTGATTATGGCAGGAGAATTTGCAAAGAGAAAAGAGGCGCCTATAGCCTGGATCATCCTGAAGATTATGAGTTCCATTGCGCCAGTATCTCCTTTTCCAGGTGTCGCGTACAAGAGAATCGACCCAATCGTAAAGATCAGGAAACCGAGGTTGAATAGGCGCACTCTGCCAAATATATCTGAAAGCCTGCCTGCAGTTACGAGAAGAACGGCAGTGATCACGCCATAGCCCATCAATATCCAGAGCAGGTAGACAAATGAGGAAGGCGCAAAGGGATTCACGCCAAGCCCATTGAAGATAGCGGGCAGTGAGATCAAAATAATCGTTCCGTTAATTGTTGCCATCAACACCCCGAGCGTGGTGTTTGAAAGCGCGATCCACTTATATTGAACCATTTAATCACCTGTGAATTATTGACCAATATAAATAGATAACTAG
This sequence comes from Thermoplasmata archaeon, assembly GCA_021821635.1. Taxonomy (GTDB): domain Archaea; phylum Thermoplasmatota; class Thermoplasmata; order Thermoplasmatales; family Thermoplasmataceae; genus UBA582. The sequence continues at coordinate 10,776 of JAKACH010000028.1, forward strand.
TAAGTTATTGCTAAGTTATATGTAACCTATATATATCGTTCCACGATTAGGGGACGATGATCTCCCTTAAGGCTGGAATAGCAATTTCAGTTGCAGCCCTTATCGTTTTCGGCGGTGTTGCTTACTTTACCCTGAATGCAAGTACCCCGTCGCTAACCCTGTCTTCAACGGGTTACTTCAGCGTCGATAACCATACCTCAAAGGAATATTTTGTCAGTAACGCAACCTCAGAGTTAAACATCAATTTCACAGTTTATTCGAACGTATTACCAATTGACATGTACGTTTATGATATTTCGCCGTTGAACAACACTTCAGCAAATTGGGTTAACATAACGTCCATGAACGGCACAAATAATTACGAGCATGTCACCATAACGACGAATGGTACCCTCGTTCAACTGAACCTTACAGTGAACCAGTCTGCCGTGTCTCAGATGAAGATGTCGGACCCGCTTTCTGGTGAATTTTATCCATATATAGTGCAGATTATAGTGATATCAGGAAACGATAACGCTGGCGGGTTTGGATTTGCCCTATTCAGGGTCTAGGCCTTGTCGCATTAGTTGCTTCGTACGAGTCACGAATTTATATCAAGTAAAGAAATGTGCCATGGAAATGGCAGATCAGATTAAGGAAGACAGCCAACCCGCTGATCTGAAGCGGAGCCTGGGACTGAGAGATGTATTTTTCCTCTCCTTCGGAGGCATGTCGCCACTTCTGAGCCTCCTTACGTATGGAGCTGTTGCTCTGGAATACGGTGGGCCGCTTGCACCCCTGATAATGATAATTGGAATGCTTCTGGTCCTCGTTAACGGTCTTGTAGTAATGCAGCTTTCCAAGAGATTCAGGACCACGGGCGGCTACTATACATACGCTTTTCAGGCGCTAACAGAACGTGTCGGACTAAGCACAGGTTGGATGTATCTATTTTACTCCTCCCTTTATGCGATGGCATATTTGGTCGGGGCAGTCTTCATCGTCAACACCCTATTCGGGATATCAAGTTACCTGATCTTCTTTGTCATAATTATACCAGCAATTACGTTCCTGATCCTGGGTGTCCGCCCATCCTCGAAATATGCCGTATATACGGGTATTATAGAGATCCTGGTTATAGTGGTGATCTTTGGCTTTTCCATCTTGCTCGCAGGTGGCTCTACTTACATCCCTAATCCGATAACCATGCACATCTCTAGTGGCTTCCTTGCGCTCGGTATTCTTTTTGCGATGAGTATTCCCACCGGATATGGATCAATCGCGCCAATATCAGGAGAGATAAAAGATCCAGAAAAAACGGTTGGAAGGGCTGCAGTTTCGGTTATAATGGTAGGAGGCACGCTTGCAACGATCTTTCTCTATGGAATCTACAATCTCCTGCTTCATCTTGGCATCTCAACTTCAAGTTCTGGCGGGCTTCCGATACTTGGTATATTGGAGAATCATTTCTCCGTATACAGCTACTATATTATCATCGTTGTTGCCATTGCTTCTATCAACGACGGGATACTGGCTCTCCTTTCATTCGGTTCTGCCGCTTCGAGAACAATATTCAGGATGGGAGTGGATAGAAGTTTTCCTGCCTTCTTTGCAAAAAAGATAAGGGATCAGCCGATTGCGGGAAACATCACAGTATCACTTATCCTGTTCTTCATTCCACTTATCATGATTACAAGGTTTCCCAATGAAACCGCCTTCATCATACTTGGAACGATTGCCTCCCTGGGTGGTCTCTTTATTCACATTATAGCAGACTTCTCTCTAATAAGGATTGGTTTGAGACGCAGTAAACGCATGCTGTTAAGAGGCGCCAAGGGGCTGTGGTCCAGAACCAAAGACTACAAGGAGGTCATTCTGGCGATCGCCGCATCAATCATAACCTCAATAGAACTTATATATGCCGCCTATTCTACCGTGCTGGTTTATTCAACCCTTTTCCTGATATGGATAGTTCTTGGTTACATAATAGTGGATATAAAAGACATAGTGACCAAGACACCTTACACGACTAAGCTGGGAAAAGAGGATAGAATGATCGCCGAAAGAATAAAGGACCTGACAAGCCTGAAGGTGCAGAGAGCCCTTCCGGACGTGGTTGTGAGCCTTGATGATACTTTACAGCATGCCATTCAGAAATGCGTGAATTTGGATTCACAGGGAGCGGCAGTTGTGGACAAATATAACAACCCTGTGAGGACTTTTGTACTTAGAGATGTTTTCCTGCTATCTGAGCAGGAGATAGCTAAAACCCGTGTCAGGGATATATGGCTTGAACAGGTAGTTACGATCGACCGTAATACTGGAGTCTCTGACATGATCAAGCTCTTCAAGGAATACAGGGTTCCAGTTCTGTGCATCATTGACGAAAACGGGAAACTCGCTGGAACTGTTCGGGAGAGAGAAGTCCTTATGGCGCTTGGCTCAAGCGATTCGGAAAAGCTTGGTCCCAAACAGAAACCGCTCTTCCAGTAGTAATGAAAGCATATGGTCGGAGGCTTGTTCCAGAATACAACCAACTGACGCCTTGATGTTGACTTCTTCCAATAATATAATAACTTATAATGCAATTTGGCGCAGAAAGGGCTTGTGGTCTAGCGGTTATGACATCGCTCTCACACAGCGAAGGCCGCCGGTTCAAATCCGGCCAAGCCCATTGTATGAGAATTCCATTGGTTCTCAAGTGCGACCGGCATTAACCATTAAGTACTCAACTGCGATCAGACATCCTCTCCTCTTTGAAGATCGGGGCTTTCTTGCTCAAATCATTGTAATGGAGGGGAGGGACAAGTATGCTGGTTGCAGCAGGCAGCCCACGACTTTAGTAGTGGGAGGATGTCACAACTCTCAAGAAATTTACTTCAATGTATAAGATGATTTAATTTACCTGCAGATATATCTTCCTAGATGGTCGCCAGCGGGTCTTTGTCTGTAGATATATTTCTGCTAATACTCGGTATTTCACTGGTTATAAACATAGTCTTTTTGCTTGGCATAGTACGTACACTAAGAATGAGGGCTGTCAGAATCCTCTATGCATTATTTACCATATCTGTTTTCTTTATGGTTTACCTGGTTTTCGTGTCCCTTGAACTCCTTGGCTATATTAATGTGCCCGGCGCCTACCCGGGAATCATACTTGCCTTTGCGATACTTGTGGTGATGTACACTATGATACTCAAGGGTATGCGCAGTTGAAAGAGAACGACACTTTCCGGACAAAACTGATCGAGATCATTACCCAAAATCCCGGGCTACACTTCAGGGAGCTGCAGAGAAGAACAGGAGCAGCGGTAGGAAAGCTGGACTATCATCTTTACCAGTTGGAAAGAAAAGGCGAAATATATTCCATGAAGGACGAGCATTTGGTGAGGTACTTTTCAAGCACAGCAGATACAATGCTTGAGCGCAGGATCGCCCTTCACATGCGTAATCAGGCTTCTAAGGAGATATTGATACGGGCAGCATTAGATGGAAAGATCGAGATCCAAAACCCAGAAGCAAGAATTATAAGGATGCTTGATGCTATGAAGGATGACAATATTATTTCTTATGAATTGGGTGCAGACATGGTCCGTGTTACCCTTAATGATAAAGACACGATTATCAAGTTCCTGAAGAGGTACAGTACCAGTTTTATAGATTCTATAGCATATTCTATATTCAAGATGCTGGACGAACTCTAAAGCTTAATTCTGTCCTTTCTGTATACACTGTATAGAAGAGCAAGAGTCACTGATCCAACAGCAATGCCTGCACCAAAGAATTCAACGTGTTGCAGCAGGAAATTAACCACAATTTGAGTCACAACCTGTATCTTTCCAGTGGCAAGGTTTGCTCCATTGACGGAAAGATATGGATCCTGGTACAGTGAGTATTGTCCAATGGATGCATTTGTCTTGAACACGAATGCGATGCTTGTTGAACTGTCCCCCGGGATCAATAACGCATAATCAGATGCGTTGTTGCCGTTGTAAGTATAGTTATTATTCCACCAATAGACGGCCCTGAGATCGGACAAAGAGTTATTCAAAAGGGCGACGCCGTTTCCAAGATCCGAAGAGTTCTCGTACGCATCAACTTCCTTTGCATCGAATGAATTGTTGCTGATACTACCTTTTATTGCCTGAACAAGCACTACTGTTACGGAGCCATTCCCGATAATTTGCTGTGTCAAGTTGAAATATAGGCCGAAAGAAAGCTTAAGCGTTGAAGTATTGATATTGTAGATTGATCCGTTTACCTGATTTGTGGTATTCCTGAGACTGAGCATCGAAACCGACCCATTGTAATGACTTATCTGAACAACAACACTCACCGGTATTGCCGGAGTGGAATCTCCGCCAACCGAGACCTGGTCGCTAAGGTTCATGATTTTTCTGTATGTATCCGAAAGATCAGAACCACTTATGGGTTTTAAATCGAAGCTGGATCGATAAAGAAAGTTCCCGGACGAGTTTGTGATATTCCATGACTGCTCTGCGAATACGGCTCCAACAACACCGTTAGAGGTGGAAACAAAAATTTCTGAATAGCTGACATTGATGGAGGTGTTATTAGAAAGACTGACAGTAACATTGGGTGAATTGGATAATGTGACATTATCGGTTCCATCGTCAGCATAAGCTATGCTAGTTGCCGATAACAATAATATAGACACTCCAAGAACAAAGAGTGCCATGTACTTTTTCATGTTTAATAAATCCCCGGATAAGCTTATTAACTTTATGGAACACAACTGTTCCGGAATACATTAGCCATGTGAATTTCTTCCAGTTTAAGGAGGTGAAAAACAATGCTATCACTACTAACAAAGGTCATAATGGCTATCGTCGTAATCGCTTCTGGAGCAGCCGTGGGAACCGTAACATCTGGCGCAGCAGGGCATTTTGTGCAGCTAAATACTTCAACAGCAAACCTGACGCCCGCTGAACAAGCTGCCATCAACTATGTTGACCAACATTACTCTGGTAATGTTACAGCCAAGATATTGAAGGTTGAGAACGACACGGAAAATGGATCTGCAGTCGTTGATGTTACAGTGCTCGCCCCTAACAACAATACCTACGATGTTGAGGTGAGCCAGGCCAGCAATGCAGTAATATCTGTTGAGCTGGTTTCTCATGAAGACCAGTCTGCCGGTTCATCGGACGACAGCGGAACTGGAGACAGCCAAGGCAGCGAAAACGAGACAGGCGATAACCAGGGAAGCAATAATCAGAACGATGGCCAGAACAACGATTCCGGAAACTCGACTCAAGACACGAGCACTGGAACTGATAATTGATAAAAATTTTTTATAATTTTTATATTTTTATTATATCATCTTTTTCCATGTTTGACATTTAGATACCTTCTCAGCAAAGCAACACTGCTTCCACCTTTTGGTTATCTCATGTTCCATCGCACTGCATTTAGTACTTGACCCTTAATTTACTGTCAGCCAGAAAAAGTTCGGTGGCTTTACTGCAATACAATTTTACTTTTACGAATTGTTTTTAGAGCTACCGCAACCGTAAAAGAACGTTTTAGAATTTCTAGTTACATTATCAGTGAGCTGGAAGCTGCCAATTGAAGACTCTTTTGTCCTAGTTTTAAGTATGCTTTCCTGAGCCTATTTTGTTCGGTGAGCCCAGTAAAGGACCAGAGCGCCCACCAGGTAAAATATACCAGAAAGGGTGAAGAGAGCAATAAAACCATCCGCCGGAGATTGCCCAAATAGCAGGAGTACGCTTCCATATATCAAGGGAGAGAATGAGGAAGCGCCTGCTAGCGATAGATAAAAGAAAGACATGTATTTCCCGGATTCACCTTTCGGTACCAGATCGCTCGCTACAGCAAACGAAACGCTGTAAAATGTGCCATAAGTTGCACCGATGACTGAGCCCAGAATCAAGAAGATATAGAAAGATCGGAAGTAGGGTATCATTAAGGTGGGGATTGCTGCAACTGCGGCATCTGCAATTATTATGTTCCACCTTCCCAGTCTATCAGAGAAATGACCAAGAACCATCGCAGAGGCTGCGGAAACAATTATCACAACGATACCGGCAACACCAACGTAAATTGCGGGGTTTGAAAAATTCAGAACCTCCTTGAAGAAGTATAGCTCGAAATACGTCAGGCCGGTGACACCGGAAAATACGAAGAAACTGCCAGCAATGAGTTTAGTAAATTTCTTCAGGTTGATAGGTATCTTTTTCAACGTTGTAAGCGAAATGTTAAGATTCTTGAGGGGTGAAGCGACGGCCGAAACGCGCTTGCCATGGATCGCAAGAAGTGTTCCAAGTCCAGTAACTGTTACACCTGCTGCGATGGCATAAAAGTCCGAATTCGGTAGAGTTGAGCTTATCAGGATTGACGTCAAGCCAAACCCCAGCCCCGTCCCAATAAGAGAGAAGAGGCCATTTATGCCTGCTGATGTTCCGCGCTGTTCCTTGCTCTCAATTTCAGCGAGGATGGGTTGCGTTGCTCCTATAGCCATATTTGAGAAGGCCTGAAGAAGTATGTAACCTGAGAGTATCCCTATGTAGCTTTTAGATATCGTTGGCTCTGCAACCAGGGTAAATAATACAACTACAATACCTGCTAGTATGTAAGGAAATCTGTTTGCCACACCAAATCGCAGCCTGTCGCTTAAAATGCCGGCAAGAAGATTGCCAAGAATTCCGAACGCGTTACCGATTGATGCTGTAACCCCCAGAACAAAACCAATCTGGCGTGACGACACGATCAACCCTATCTGTGTCGGGAGAATAAGGGACTCAAGTGATATCCATAAATAGTTGAAGCCGAGATACAGGAGGTTGTAACCGATAAGGAACCGGTTTTTGGCTCTTGGGGTTGAGTCCATTTTATACTGTAATCCTTAGCACGCCTATTAAGAATGCCAGTATGAGCGCTCTGTCTCTGCTATTATTTATGTCTGCTGAACATAAACAGAAGTATCAGTCCCAGGAAATAGAAAGCTGCAGACATTTCAAAAATTGCAGTAAAGCCCTGCTTGAAAGAAGTGCCAAATGAATCCAGCAGGAGACCGAAGAAGAGCGTTGAAAATGCAGAAGATCCTCCTACTGATATGTTGTAGTATGCCATGTATTTCCCTGCGTCCTCTTCCGGAGAGAGATCGCTCGCCAGTGCCTTTGACACGCTGAAATAGATTCCATAACTGGCTCCGATGAAGGACCCGAGTATGAGAAAGTTATAAAAGGTAGAGAAAGCAGGAATAAGGGCCGTGGCGATTCCTGCAACAATTGTGGAAGCGAAGAGTATTCGCAATCTTCCATACCTGTCAGAAAGGATCCCGAAGACTATGGCCCCGGCCGCAGAAAAAACGAGTACAAATATACCCGAAATTGCAACCAGCGCAGATGGATCCGATGAATGAAGTACATCTTTAAAGTAATAAAGCTCGAAGAAACTTAGCCCGGAAATGCCGAGAAAAAAGAGAAAGCTCGCTCCTACAAGCCAGAAAAACCTGGGAACTTTCTGCCCAGGATCGAAGATGCTGAGAAATGTCCTTATTGGATGAAAATTCGCGTTCACAATAGGCTTGTCTTCCTTCTTGATTGTAAGGACGGTCATAAGAGCTGTAAAGAGCAATATTCCGGCAATGATAAGCAATGAAAGATTCATACTGCCTTCAGAAACCAGGTATCCGGTGAGTCCAAGTCCTCCCGCCGTTCCAGCCAGTGTATAAAGACCGTTGATTCCGGACGCTTTCCCCCGCTGGCCTTCGGTCACTAAGTCCCTGAATAGGGGTTGATAAGCACCAGAGGATATGTTGGATCCAATCTGCACAAATAGGAATGCAACGAAAACCATCAGAATAGACAGGGAAGGCAATATATCGAGCGCCACCGCAATGATGGCAATAATTGAACCTAAAATTATGTAAGGACCACGTTTTCCCCACATTATGCTAAAGCCGTCGCTCAACACTCCCGCAAAAAGAGACGATATAACACCAATTGATATCGCGACAAACGCAATTATTCCTAGAAGGAGCCCGGGGGAAGATTTACCTGTTACCGCTTCTAATTCCAGCGGCAAAATGAGGCTCTCAAACGAGATCCAGAGATAGTTGGTTCCAAAATGAACTGCATTTAGCTTAAGCAGGAATGAATTCGACCTGATTTCTTCCAATGCGCTAGTATTGTACGCATGAAGTTAAATTTAT
>JAKACH010000029.1 GCA_021821635.1 Thermoplasmata archaeon
TGGAGCAATGACCGCAGCACTCGTCCTTCAGCTAATGGCGGTGAGCGGGAAAAGCATATCCGAACTGATCGGAGAACTCCCGAAATATTCGCTTACAAAGAGAGCAGTGCATATAAGCAAGCCATGGGATCAACTCCTGCAATCCCTTGAGGCAGAATTTTCCGGGAAGGACATTGATCGGATGGATGGCATAAAAATCCATGAGGGAAAAAACTGGGTACTGATAAGGCCTTCCGGAACCGAGCCTATTGTGCGTCTTTATGCACAGGGAAAAGATGAAAAGGAATCATCCAGACTTGCGGATCTCTATCAGGAAAAGCTGGAAAAGATCATGAAATAAGATCTTACTATTGTATCCTCTGACTAAACATTTGCTGTCTTCCTCTGAATTTAGAGTCTTATGTCTTATCATGGATAAATCAATGAGAGGATAATTATCTGAAGCTTACCTTATTTTCCCTGAAAATTTTTGTTTTGCATCCTACGATCGATGAGAACAGGTGCACAGGTTGCGGTCTTTGCGTTGTGACTTGCGGAGAGAAGCGCAATGTCTTCGGTTATGATTCAGACAAAAGGAAGGCCTTGGTTCTGTTTCCTGATAACTGCATGGTTGGATGTAACAACTGTCAAGTTGCGTGCCTTTTCAATGCAATAACTTCCCCGGATCTATCCTACCTGAAAAGTCTTCTTGAAAGCATTCCCCGTGAGAGGATGCAAAAGGAGCTTCAGAAAAAAATAAATGACAATCGATCGCTCCTGGCATTAGCTGCCAATGATGTTCATTCTTGGTTTTAGTGCGATAACAAGATAAATTCTAGGTCTTTATGTCGTAATGGGAGAAGGAGCTGGAGCAACAGTGTGATTTAACAATTTTGCTTTACCAACCACCTTTATTTGGGGCTCATCGGCTAAACAACCAGCATATGTAGTCATTGCTGAGGATTCAAAATTCGTTCCTGCTTATAGTATCCGTTTTAAAGGTACGTTAAAAATAAGAGCCGCCGACGGGTTTCGATCCCGCGACCTCGTGCTTACCAAGCACGCGCTCTACCAGGCTGAGCTACGGCGGCTTTATGTGCTGCTTACACCGGCAAGGCAAAAGAGGGTAAGACTTCGCAGGATTTTATTCTTGCCAGTCAACCCTAAATTAAGTGCCCTCTTCCCAAGACTCAAGGTACTTTTTCTGCTCTTCGGAATACTCGTCTATTTTCACTCCAAGCGATGAAAGCTTGATCTTTGCAACTTCCTGGTCTATTTCCTGTGGCACGCTGTAAAGATCCGGGGCCAGGCCCTCATGATTCTTGGCAAGATATTCGGCCACCAGCGCCTGAATTGCAAAGCTCATGTCCATAATCTCGACCGGATGTCCCTGCCCAGAAGCTAGATTCACAAGCCTGCCTTCTGATATCAGGTCCACGTAGTTGCCCGATTTCAGATGGTATCTGACGACATCCCCGCGGACTCTTTCTTTCTTCACGCAGTTCTTCTCCAGATCATCGAAGTTGATTTCATTGTTGAAGTGACCTGCATTGGATAGGACCACGCCATTCTTCGCTTTATCAAGATCCTTGGTGGTTATGACATTCTTCATTCCGGTTGCAGTAACCACAATATCAGCCTCAGCAAGTGCATCATGCATCTTTGCAACCCTGAAACCATCCATGACGGCTTCTATGGCCTTTATCGGATCGACCTCGGTCACAGTAACGTTACCGCCCAGACCATGCATCCTCATTGCAATGCCGCGACCGCAATACCCGTATCCGCCGACAACCACCTTCTTGCCTGCAATAAGAAGGTTAGTTGCATGCATGAAGCCGTCAAGAACACTCTGGCCGGTGCCATACCTGTTATCGAAGAAATGCTTCATCTGTGCATCGTTGACGTCATACATAGGAAACTTCAGTGCCCCGGCCTTAGCCATTGAACGGAGCCTTACGACCCCTGTAGTTGTCTCCTCGTTACCGCCATACATCCCGCTTATCAGATCCTTACGTTCTGTGTGTACAAGTCTTACGAGATCTCCACCATCATCTATCAGTATGTTTGGCGAATGATCAAGAACGCTGTTGAGATTCGAATAATACTCTTCCCTTGTCTCGCCCTTCTTGGCAAAAACTTTCATTCCATATGTCTTTTTCAGGGCTGCAACCACCGAATCATCCGAGCTGAGCGGATTGCAGGATGAAAGGCGAACGTCTGCACCGCCTTCCTTGAGCAAGAGGGCAAATATGCCTGTCTTTGCCTCAACATGCAGTGCCATTCCAATCCTGATACCCTTGAACGGCTGTTCCTTCACAAATCTCTTCCTGATAGCCGCGACCACGTCCATGTGATCCCTAGCCCAGTTTAGCCTAAGGTCTCCTTCTTCCATTTTTCACCAGATCTCCCATAAGTTTTTTTACATCTAACCTAGCGACGTAGCCGTCACCAAGTCTTTCCCAGGATTGCACGATCCCGGGAAGTGTCGTAACAGGTTCGAATAACCGTATTCCGTCGCCCTCTATCAATATATTCCCTACATAGAGAAAGAAATCATCAACAACACCAGCCATGAGGAACTCGCTTATCACCATTGAGCCGCCTTCAACAAGAAGATTTCTCACATTCATTGTTTCAAGCGTTTCGATCACATAAGGTATCGGTATACGAATATCGTCCGAATAGACAATATCACAGTTCAGCATTTTTCTCTCCCTGTTTGCCGTGAAGACAAGGGTTCTACCGCGACCATCGAAAATCCTCGAATGTGTTGGTATCGATAGCCTGCCATCCAGGAGAACCCTAATCGGCAGCTTATCCTTTGAACCAGTGCGTCCTGTGTATAAATCCGGGTTATCATTGATGACTGTATTCGCGCCGATAAGGATAGCATCCGATCTTGTTCTGAGATCGAGCACCCTGTCCCAATCCTCAGCCGACGATATCTGAACCCTCCGGCCAAATTTACCTGCTATCAAGCCATTGAGGCTCTGTGCAACGTTAATCGTTACCCTGACTTTTCCGCTCATCCGATGAAGGATGCTAAACCTTAGAAAAACATTGTCTCTTTGCTTGGGAGGGATCAGAATATTCTTATTTAGCCTGTAGCCCTAAGGGTACGATGAAGCTGTCTGATCTGGGTTACCCGCCGGAGTTCATAGAAGCAGTGGGAGGCAACTTCGAGTTATACCCTCATCAGCAGGAGGCTTTAGGCAAGCTGAAAGACAACAGGAACCTTATAGTCACTGTGCCTACTGCAGCAGGCAAGACCCTGATAGCATATGCCGCAATATTCAACATGATCAAGGCGGGCAGGAAGTGCCTTTACATCGTGCCTCTGAAGGCGCTTGCTTTCGAGAAATATGAGGAGATGAAAGCACTGAGAAAGCTCGGGGCACGGCTTACAATAGCTACGGGCGACTACGATGCATCGGCATCGTTCATTCGCAATTATGATATCGTTGTCTGTACATCCGAAAAAGCTGACTCCATGATCCGTCATGATCCCTCTATACTCTTCGATGTCGGCCTTATTGTGGCAGATGAAGCGCACCTCATAGGGGACCCATCGAGGGGACCAAGGCTTGAGATGGTGCTGACAACTGCAAGGGTTGCCAATCCTGATACAATGATACTGGCACTTTCCGCCACTATATCGAACCCGGACGACCTGTGTGAATGGCTCGACAGCGGCATCGTGGCATCAAATTTCAGGCCCGTGAAGCTAAAGCGGGGCGTTCTTTATGGAAACATGACAATTTTTGAGGATGAGTCTTCAAAGGAATCTGCGGGGGACGTAGTATTCGAAACAATTGCGTCAACCGTGAATGACGGCGGGCAGTGTCTGGTATTTGTCAGCTCAAGAAAAAAGGCCGAGGAGCTCGCATCAAAGATTTCCATGTTCCTGCAGGACAGGCTGGGCGGACATGGACCAAGCATGAATCTTGAGGATGATCCTTACGGGGATAAGATAAACAGCTGCCTCGCAGGTAAGGCATGCTTCCATCATGCAGGGCTTTCAAACCCAGTCAGGTCAGGAATAGAGTCTTTTTTCAAGAAAGGCGATATTCTGGTTCTGGTTGCAACCCCTACGCTTGCAGCCGGCGTCAATCTACCGGCAAGATGCGTCATAGTCCGTGATATCACAAGATACCAGAATGGCAGGAGCGAATATCTTCCAGCAAGGGAAATATTCCAGATGCTGGGCAGGGCCGGAAGGCCTAAATACGATATAGAGGGTTTTGCATATCTGTACGCAGCTTCGAGCAACTCTTTCCGGAAGGCTATGGACTATTTCACGATGGAAATCGAACCCACAATGTCAGGATCCGGAACACCTGAGCAGATAAGGTTCAACACGCTGGCTCTCGTCGCAATGGGCATGGGCAACTCTGCGGAAGAGATCGTGAAATTTTACAGGAACACGCTCTTTGCATTCCAGAATCCAATATCCAATGCCGAAGGGATGATAAACGCATCAATAAAGTTCCTTGCTGACAACGACATGATCAGGGACAGGGGAGGCAGGCTCATAGCCACTGAATTTGGCAAGGCGACCGCTGATCTGTACCTTAACCCGGAGAGTGCCATTATACTGATGGATTACCTGAAGGGCAAGCATTCCGAAGAACTCGCGCTTTTCAACCTGGCAAGATGCCCGGACATGATTCCTGTCAACGCGAACAACGAGGACTATGCCATGGCTGAACACTTCCTGGAGAAGATCGGATCAACGACATACGATGACTCAGATTACAGTGCGGCAAAGACAGCAATGCTTCTGAAGGAATGGATTTCCGAAACGCCTATGAGGAGCATATGCGAAGAGTACAGGGTGGGACCTGGAGATGTTCAGTCTGTTGCAAACTCGGCGGATTGGCTGTCCTATTCACTCGCAAGGCTTGCAAACAGCTTTAAACCGGAAATCAGAAAGGATCTTGAGAACCTCAACTTCAGGATAAAGGAAGGCGTTAAGGAGGAGATTATACCACTCACACTTATGCCTGGAATTGGCAGAGTAAGGGCCAGAAGGCTTTACTCTGCAGGGTTCACCAGCCTTGAAGCGATCTCAGTGGCGGACGAGTCTGCAATTTCCAGGATATATGGGTTCTCGACAAAACTCAGCAGGGATGTGATAGCATCAGCAAAATCGATACTGGCAAAGACGAGCTCAGGAAGCACCTGAAAGTGCAGAAAGAGAAGGCTCAGGACATTATACTTGACCTGAAGACCAGGGACTGTATTTCTCACGAATCCAGGGTCTTTTCGGATGGCGGCTATGTTTACATACCTCTTTCAGGTAATTGTACCCCAGTAGTTCCGGGAACGGAAGTCGTTGAAATAGAACCTAGGTTACCGCTGCACCAGCCCCTTCCTCAGGCCATCAAGGGCTCATACGACAGAATTGGAGATATAGCAATAATAAAGCTTAAGGACCAGCAGCGTGCTGCAGATCTCGGTAACGCGATAATCGAGTCTGGTAGTGGTATCAGATCCGCCTGGCTGGATTCCGGCATACATGGTGAATACAGGACGAGGCAGCTGAAATGGCTGGCTGGGGATATCAAGACGATTGCAATTCACACAGAAAACCAAACCAGATTTCTTCTGGATATCAGCAAAGTCTACTTTTCCCCACGCCTTGCAACCGAAAGGATGAGGCTGGCCAGAAAGGTCCGTGATGGAGAGTACATTATTGACATGTTTGCCGGAATAGGGCCATTCGCAATCATAATAGCTAAGTTGAGGAATGTGGAAATAACATGCATCGATTCAAATCCTGACGCCATAAAGTTTATGGAGGAGAGCATCAAGCTAAACAAATTGAAGGGCAGTATCACGCCGATGCTGGGGAAAGCTGAGACTATTATGCCAAATCTTCCGAAAGCCGACAGGATAATCATGAATTTGCCGCATCAAAGCATGGGCTTTCTCGATATAGCTAAAGCGTCATTGAAGGATGACGGGACCATCCATCTTTACATAATCGGCAGCGTGTCTGAAACAGAAGAAAAGATGGAAAAGATAAGGATTGCAGGGCTCGCTGTAACAGACAAGAGAATCGTTCATGGGTATTCTCCTGCTGAGTCACTTGTATCTATTTCACTTCGAAAGACACTCTAAATATGCGTTTGAAATTAACTTTAAAGAGCATGACCATTTCTGATAAGATCGGCCAGATGGCCTCGGACCTGTATGAAAAGGTCCTGATCGAGGACATAAGGAAACTGCCTATCCCGAAGCATCTTGGGATAATCACGGACGGCAACAGGAGATATGCATCAGAAAAGGGCATCCCGCTGAACGACGGTCATGTGAAAGGCAAGGACAAGCTGGAGGAGGTGCTCCAGTGGTGCATGGACATAGGGATAAAGGTCGTCACCGTATACGGATTCTCCACAGAGAACTGGAAGCGAAGCAAAGAAGAGGTTGATTTTCTATTCCGGTTAATTGACCGATCCTTGCAGGAACTCATGAAGGACGAGCGTGTGAAGAAAAACGGCATAAAAGTCCGCGTGATCGGGCAAAAAAAGCAGCTCCCGGACTATCTCAAGAAGACAATCAGAAACGCCGAGAAATTAACTTCAAAATATGAAAACTTCAGGCTTAACCTCGCAATAGGCTATGGAGGCAGGGAGGAAATTCTTGACGGCATCAAGCGGATTGCAGGCGACGTCCTTGCCAAGAAGATAAAGATAAATGATATCAACGAGACCCTATTCAGGAACTATCTTTACGATTCATCCGTCCCCGATCCGGATCTTATATTCAGGACAAGCGGCGAAGAACGCGTTTCAAATTTTCTTCTCTGGCAGTCTGCATATTCGGAGCTTTATTTCACGGATGTTTACTGGCCTGACTTGAAGCACATTGACTTCCTGAGGGCAATCAGGAATTTCCAGCTAAGGAACAGGAGGTATGGCGAATAATTGCTTATTGCTCTTGATGACACAGATGGAAACGATGGGGGCTGTACCACTCATCTCATGCTTCACATCCTCTCCGATCTCGACCTGGATGTAAAAGGATATCCAAGGCTGGTTCGCCTGAATCCAAACATACCTTTCAAGACACGAGGTAACGCAGCCCTCTGCGCAGAGGTTGGGTTGTCCCGTGGGACGAAAACAAAAATCGGCGAATATGGTGGAAAACCAATATTCTCGTCTAGCATTGTTGATGATGTGCCAGATTACAACTATATCGCTGATGCGGCCTGGAGAATCGTGCTCCAGGAGGCAAACCTGAAGGATGAAAAGACAAATCCTGGCATGATAGTTGCCAGATACAGACCTGACGGTTCCCATTACCTCTCCACGCTGAGATCGGTTGTATCTATTGACAATGCTTTGCGAAATATTAAGGACATGGGCATGGTCTACAGGTCTGCAAAGAATGGAAGAGGGTTGATAGGCGCTCTTGCAGCACTGAGCTGGCCTGCTGAAAAGAGTACCTACGAGATGATACTATACAGCTTTCCGCATCCGCAGCATTTTTCAAAACAGTTGCAAAGGGAAATTGCCGATCTGGCAAACAGTATTCCGGGTACTTTCAACAACTATGATGAAGAAAACAGGCATGCAGCAATCTTTCCGTCTCCAAGAACACCTGTGCTGTGCGGTGTTAGAACCACCGATCCCGTTCGAATCCTGAACTTCCCCGCAGAAGTTGAATCAGGTTTTCCTGTTAGATTTACTGGATATCTGCTATACCAGACAAACCAGGCCACAGATGATCACTACCAGGAATCAATTGAAAGTTTTGAGGAGCTTTCCTCATATTCGTTCAAGGCCACAGTAACATCTATTCCCGCGGCAATCAAGGGGGGACACTGGTTTTTCAACTTCTATTATATGGGAAGAGAATATAAGGCAGCCATTTTTGAACCTTCCAAAGGCATGCGGCTGCTGGTGAAGGACATTCAGGTTGGCGACTACGTTAAGCTATTTGGATCCTTCATGGAAGGCAAAATGAACATAGAAAAGGTAAGTATAATTGAAAGAGCAAGGGTATTTATAAGATCCAACCCCACCTGCGCTGAATGCGGTTCAAGAATGCAGAATGACGGCAGAAACAGCTTCAGGTGCCCCGTCTGCTCACATCATTCGATATTACCTGCTTATACTGAGCTACACAGATCCCATAGCAGGGACAGATACGAAGCACCAGTTGCGGGCAGAAGGCATCTCGTCGCAACCATTCAGGAAGGAATGTAAAGACCATGATATGCATAACTGGACCTCCTAAATCAGGGAAGACAACAATTTGTGCCGAACTAAACCGCAAGGGCATTGAATGCATCTCAGCAGTGAGCATTGCTGAGTCTCTGGATTGTCTTGATGATGGCATAGTGGATATTGACTGCATGAATGACAAGATGCGTTTATTTCCCAGGGTAATCGAAGGCCATTTCAGCCATCTCTTGAAGTGTGATTATGTGATAATACTGAAGAATGATCCAGGAACGCTTGAAGATAGAATGAAACTTGCAGGTTACAGCAGAGAAAAGATAGCGGAAAACATAGAAGCCTCTCAAATTGAAATTTTCCGGTCCGAAGCTCTTGACGCCCTACCTGCAGGCCGAATTGTAACGTGTGATCTGAGCGGGAAGAATATATCCGAGGCGGTTTCGGCAGTCATGAATAAAATTATAGAAGTAGAAACTTTAACTGTTAAGAGATAAATTGGCACTGGATTCTAAGAGGGAGGCTTCTGACAAGTACATTGAAATGGTCGCAAGGCCGTTTTCCAGCCTCGATCCTAACCTTCTTTCAGCGCTCTCAGTGGTGTTTGCGGGAGCATTCGCAGCGGCTTACATGATTTCAGGAGATATGCTGTATCTAGCACCGGTCTTCGTAATGATCTCGGCATTCTTTGATGCAATTGACGGGAAGGTAGCAAGGATGAGAAACCTGGCCTCAAAGCGTGGGGATCTGGTGGATCATTTTCTTGACAGGGTCTCGGACGTTCTATTGTCAGCGGGGATTGGCTTCAGCGTTTTTTCTCATCCGGCGTATGCTTTCCTGGGTCTGGAAGGCATTCTCCTTACAAGTTATATGGGTACCCAGAGTCAGGCTCTTGGCGTTGGCAGGGACTATTCCGGAATCGTAGGGAGGGCAGATCGGCTCCTTCTGATATTCATCTTTTCAATCCTCCAGATAGTTATCCCTTTTTCCTATACAATTTACGGCATCCTGCTAACTCCATCTACCGTGATCCTGCTATGGTTCTTCATCGCAGGTAACTTCAATGCTGCCCAGAGGTTCATTAGGGCATACAGGAAACTTTAGAAATTTAATGCTTCTGCTTAAGCTGTCTTATGGCCAGCGCAGGCATGATCTTAGGAAACGACTGCATGTGCCCACATGCTCTTCCTGGCAAATACCACGTAAAGCAATATCGAAAGGACAAGCATCGCAGCAGAAGCTATAAAAACTATATGCACCGAATCTACGAAGTCTGTCAGGCTTCCCGTCAGAATCCCAGACGAAGTCCCTGAAAATATTGAATCAAGAGCGTCTCGAGGAATTGAGCCGCTCATGAGTATAAATGCAATTCCTATGCTCATCGTGTTTCCGACGTTAACAAGCGTGGTGCTTATTCCAGATGCTAGCCCCCTCCTTTCCGGAGGAGCGGCTGACATTATTGATGCCCTGTTTGGTGAAGCAAAGATGCCCATTCCAGCTCCAATCAGGGCAAGAGGGATCACGAGGTTATAGAAGCTCAATACGCCGCTTATATTTGTCAGCATCAGGAATCCTATCGTTGATAATGTGAGCCCGCCAATGACAAACAATCTCTTTCCGTACCGGTCTGATAAAGTTCCGCTTATTGGTCCCATTATTGAAAGAGCAACAGACAGCGGGACCAGGAATATTCCTGCCTGTAGAGGAGTGAAATGCATAATCGGGCCCTGCAGGTAAAAAACCATGACAAGGGTGAAAGATCCCCTGGATAACGCATTCAGGAAGATTGTCTCATTCCCGACGGAGAAGATCCTGTTCCCGAAAAGGGAGAGATCGAACATCGGATCCGTGGCCCTCCTTTCCTCAAAAAAGAAGAGAATGAAGAACAGGGCAGAAAGACCCAGCATCTCAATGGTAAGAAGGAGAGATATCCCCACTATTGCGTATAAAGTAAGCGCAAGAAGAGCAGTAACGAGGCCACCGGCAAACGTTAAGTTTCCAGAAATATCAAGTTTCTTTCTGTTATGCGGAGGTGAACTTATCTCTTTCAGGCGGAAGTGCGCCCACAGTGTGGCAAAAGTACCTATCGGCAGGTTAACCCAGAAAATTGCAGACCATCCTACAAGGCTTGTCAGCACTCCCCCAAGTATAAGGCCAAGCACTGAACCAACCACTATTGATATCTGGTTAATTCCCAGTGCACTTCCTCGTTCCTGTGGAGGAAACGCATCGGTGACAATGGCAGCGCTGTTGGAGAACAGGAATCCCGCCCCGACCGCCTGAACGATCCGGAAACCAATCAGTTCCGTCCCAGTCTGTGATATGCTGCACAGCCCAGATCCAACAGTAAAGATGGCAAAACCCATCTTGTAGAGCCTTACCCGGCCGAAAATATCAGAAAGCCTTCCGAAGTTGACAAGGACAGAGGCAACTATCAACTGGTAACCTAAAAGTACCCACAAAACATCCAGTGCATTCATTCCCTGTAGGCTGCGAGCTATCGTCGGGAGTGCAATCAGAACGATGTTTGTATCCAGTGAGGACATCAGAACACCGATTGTTGTATTGCTCAGAGCAACCCACTTATACTGCAATCATCGCACCTTTTTTGAACTGGGGTACATCTTTCACCCGTTACCAAATAGGCAGCAGGTATGCCCTCCAATCCTATGAAATCCGATATTTCATGTGGCTATAATAAGCGTATACCTATGATCCGTGGGATTTTATATGTACTTCCCATGGATATTGTGATGATTATCATGGCAGAGACGGAAGAAGACAACGCATACGTGATTCGGATGAGAAGGCACTTTCATGAAAATCCTGAGCTAAGCTTTGAGGAAATACAGACCTCCAGGAAGATCAGGGAGGAGCTCGAGGCATTTGGGCTTGAGGTAAAACCAGTCGGTAAGACAGGCCTTGTTGCCGATATCAAAGGTTCACCGGGCAAGACGGTGGCACTGCGAGCTGACATGGACGCCCTTCCTGTGACAGAGGAGAATAGTGAAACTTTCGTTTCAAGAAACAGGGGAGTAATGCATGCCTGCGGTCATGATGCACATATTGCTATGCTGCTTGGCGTGGCCAGGAAACTCTCTAGGGAGAAGAATAAACTGAATGGTACGGTGAGGCTGGTATTCCAGGCTGCAGAAGAGAAGCCACCAGGAGGCGCGGTTGATTTTATTCATGAAGGCTACCTTCGTAATGTTGACGCAATCGTCGGGCAGCATGTCACATCCACAATACCGTCCGGCTATGTAGCCACATATCCTGCAGTGGCTATGGCGAACGCAGATGAATTCAGGATCCATATACATGGAAAGGGCGGGCATGGCTCTGAACCGGACAAGGCGATAGATGCCCTCCTGATTGCAAGTTATTTCGTGAATGTACTGCAAAGCATAGTTTCCAGAATGACTCCCGCTTTCAAGCCTGCTGTTGTGACGGTGGGAACCCTAAATTCCGGCTACAGATACAACATAATTGCGGCACATGCCGAGCTGACGGGGACTGTCAGGACATTTGACGCCGGGATAAGGACAAAAGTAAGAAAGGAGATAGAGAAGCTTCTCAGCGGACTCTGCACAGCATATGGCGCGACTTACGAATTTGAGTATATTGAAGGTTATCCAGCTCTCGTCAACAATCCTTCGATCACTGCTGTCGTAGATGAGGTTGCTTCTGAAGTTGTTGGAAAGGATCACGTTCTTCATCCCGATCCGGTGATGGGTGGAGAAGACTTCTCATATTTCACCAAGGAAATACCTGGATCTTTCTATTTTCTTGGGACCGGCAACGAGGCAAAAAAGATAACGAGCCCCAACCATTCGCCTACTTTCTCCGTGGACGAGGATGCACTGAAATTCGGGACAGAAATAATGTACAGGAGCGCGCTGAAGCTTCTGGGATGAGGAGGTTTCAGTTCAGCGAATTATTCTCGTTGTTATAGAGAACTACTGCTATTGCCGCAAGGTCACCGCCATTCTTGAGACCCTGAACAACCTTCAGGGGGCGGGACATGGACTTGAACTCTTCCCTGACGGCATCTCGCAGTGGTTTGAACAGGTCATTGCCTGCAAGGCTGACACCTCCTCCTATGATTATTAATTCGGGGTCGAAGGCACATGCAAGATTCACTACACCTATGGAGAGGTAATATACCGTCTCCTCGACAATAAGCCTGGAAAGCATGTCGCCCTTTCTCATTGCATCAAAGATTTTCTCAGCGCTGAGGTCTCTCGGCTCAATCTTCGATAGAATCTCAGAATCACGGACCGCTGTAATGCTCTCTGAAACTCTCCTGCTTATGCTCTTTCCGCTGGCAATTGCTTCAAGGCAGCCTTTTCTTCCGCAGCCGCAGGTCGGGCCATTGGACATAATAACCATATGCCCGAATTCACCTGCAAGACCGTGCTGCCCGCGCATAAGTTTGCCATTCACGAATGCACCACCGCCGATACCAGTGCTCAGCGTAACATAAAGGAAATTATCTGCATTCCTCCCTGATCCGAAGAGTTTCTCGGCTATCGTTGCGCCTGTGGCATCATTTTCCAAAATAACATTTGCCCTGAAGTGATCCTTCAATGCGGCAACTATCATGAAATTATCAAGGCCAAGTATATTCGGCGATGTGATTATCATTCCCTTGGTCCTATCCACAAGACCGGCAAAGATAATGCCAACGCCATCCAGCTTCTTGACATTGTTCTCCTTGAGCAGCTGATCACCAATCTCAAAGAGTTGATCTCTCAGCCTGTTCTTGCCAAGGTGCTTTATCGTCGGCCTCCTGATTGTCGCCATGATCTTGCCTTTCTCATCACCAAGAACTGCTGAGATCTTTGTGCCTCCAACATCGAATCCAAGAATGTTCATGAAGGTTTGCATGATATTATACAAGAATAAAAAATTCTTGTAATATCATTTTTTCTCGACCAGGAGAGTCAAGCCTTCATTTGATCGCACAATTACCTTTTCACCGACTACTGCCTTGTCTCCAGAAATCAGCCTGGCTTTCCAGCGCTGGCCCTCATATGAGACCCACCCTTCTGGGATGAGTTCCTCCTTGACCTCAACCTGCTGCCCTATCATACCTTCCAGACCTGTGTACTTCTTCTTTCCCAGCGATCTTATAATGTACTGAAGATAGTAGGCAACCATAAAGGCTACAATTATTATGCCGGCAGCAACAAACAGATTACCTTCGCTGAATGGAGATGAAGAGCTTGCGCTCGGCGAATAAGTTATGTAGCTTGGAGTGAGAAGGAAAGCGCCAATCACGCTCACAACAATTCCGCTGATCATCATAAAACCATGCCCTGTTTTGAATTCAAACAGTATGAGGGCCGCACCAATTATAAGAAAAATCATTCCAATGAACGGTGCGCCGATGATCTCGGCTCCTATCAGACCGAGACCGATCATTATAAGGCCTACAACGCTCAGGATAATGCTGCCATGATAGATATCCAGGAGAATAGCAAGCACCCCTATCGTTATAAGTATGCCGTCAACAAAAGAGTTGCTCAGGAATGTTAGGAAATTATCATATGTATTGGGGTTCATTACAACAACATTCGGTGCGTTCAGTGAAGAAGCCAGACCTTCTATTTGGAGGAAAGCAGAGAGGTTGTTCGCCTGGCCATCTATAAGGTTCAGCGCAAGAGCCTGGGTGGAACTGTAAGTTGCTTCGGATATTATCATGGAAAGCGCAGCTGTCACATTCTTTCCATGAGATGAAGCCAGGCTTGTCATAAGTTGCATCATTGCTGTCGTTTCGCTGCTGGATCCTCCAAGGACAACAGGTGATGATGGCCCGATTGAGGATCCCGGTCCCATGAATACATAATCAGACGCCATTGCTATATAGGAACCTGCGGAGGATGCGAGACCGGAAGGATCCACGTAGGTGTATACGGGAATTCCCTTTAACTCAGTCTGATTGATATATGATATCATCTGCAGCATCTCAGATATATAGCCGCCAGGGGTATTCATGTTTATGACAACAGCACCAACGGTTGAAGGGGTCAATCCAAGCAGGCTGGATTTAAAGAACGCAGCACTTCCTGGATCCACGGCCTCCTGAAAATTAAGCACCACTACCTGCTTCTGTGTCCCTGACGCGTGCGCTGTCCCTGCAAGGCCAGTTGCCAGGAGCAAAGCAATGATGCCGAGAATAAGCAGTATCCTGGAAGCCATTAATCGCATTACTCTTAAATTGTTAACACTTGAATTAACCTTTCGCGCCTTATGAGGCGGTATTCGCCGTAGCCGGGTATCTTGGGGCGGGCATGCCCGAATAGCGATAAGATTTAGCATATCAATGCAATCCCAAATCGTGGCTGCAACAGTATCAGACCTCAGGAACATCAAAGAGGGAGAAGAAGTAGTGCTTAACGGATGGCTGCAGGAAATCCGGCTCCTCAAGAACATCTCATTTCTTGTGCTGAGGGATCATACCGGTACCATACAGATAACTTCCAAGCCGGATATCACCTCCGGCTACGACAAACTTGCGCAGATGACGCGCGAAACGGTCATAACAGTAACGGGAACGCTCACAAGAAAGACACAGAGTAAATCCGGAATTGAGGTGCTTGGTAAGAGCATAAAGGTGCTTAATGCATCAAAATCACCTCTCCCCTTAGGCATAATAGACCCGGTTGGTGCAGATATAGAGACGAGGCTGACAAACAGGTTCCTTGACCTGAGGAAACCGGAAGTGGCCCTGATATTCAGGACTGAAAGCGAACTTCTCTGGGGGATGCGTGAGTTCTTTCACGGTTCAGGGTTTGTCGAAGTCCATACGCCAAAGATAGTGGCAGCTGCAACAGAAGGAGGAGCCGATCTCTTCCCTGTGCAGTATTTTGACAAGCAGGCATACCTGAACCAGTCGCCACAGCTTTACAAGGAGATACTTATCTCTGCCGGGATGAACAGGGTGTTTGAGGTTGGCCCTGCCTTCAGGGCGGAGAAGCATAACACTCCCAGGCACCTGAACGAATTCACTTCGATAGATATAGAGATGGCCTTCGCGGATCATCATGATGCAATGCATATGCTTCAGGAAGGCATAAAATCCGGGCTCAAGCACCTCGTTTCGCACAGGCCCGATCTTTTTGCATCGCTCAGCCAGCAGGTAGAGGTACCGGAGGGAGATTTCCCGAAGATCACTTACAGGGAATGCATCAGGAAGCTTGATTCCCATGGCGAGACGGTAAAATTCGGCGATGACTTCACTCCAGAGCAGCTTAAATTGATTGGGGCTGAATTCACCGGTTTCTATTTCATCACAGAATGGCCTTCTTCACTCAGGGCATTCTATACGCACCCAAAACCAGGCGACGAGACCGTCAGTAATTCCTTCGACCTCCAATACAGGGAATTCGAGATTACTTCAGGAGCCCAGAGGGTGCATGATCCCGGAATGCTCGAGGAAAGATTGAAGTCAAAGAACCTTAATCCTGATGATTTCTCCTTCTACTTAAACGCATTCAGGTACGGAATGCCTCCCCATGCAGGCTGGGGCCTAGGTCTGGAAAGACTCTCCCTTATTATACTGAACCTTCAGAACATAAGGGAAGCGATCCTATTTCCTAGGGACAGGACGAGAATTACTCCCTGATTTTTTCTTGTCTGTTTCCTCACCAAAAACTGTTTTGTCAAGTTCGTCGTAGCTAGCAACTTCGTCGAGGTCTTCCCGTTTGTTCAGCTTGACCTTTGACATAGATCAATCTATAAAATCAATAGACGTTTATTAATTTTATGGTATTATTGAGGAATAACTCTTTCCTCTGTTGGGATCGGATATTACTGTCTAACGGCGTTCTTAAAACCCAGGCGGATAGCATAACTGGTCGCAGTGGAATCTTAGCAGATTTTCTCCATCTCAGATCAATATATTCCTACCCTTCAACCTGTTGCTTCTATCGACTAATGGGACTTAATCGGAATGGAAATACGTAAAGCTTCAACAATCAAAAAAAACTTGTTAGAGAAAACTCCATGCTTCTGTATTTTTTTACCTTCACTTGAAGGGTCGAACTGCTGCATGCAAACAGGTATCCTCTTCATCTGTCTTGATCCAAAATAATAGTCAGGGCATTCAAAAAAAATATTTTTATAGCGGATAGTTCTGATAAGCATGTTTCTGTCGATTCTGATTTATTTTTCCTCATCCTAGGCTGATTGCCCATTTTTCCACTTGAAAATAGCTTAATTTATTAACGATAATGCTTATTTCACTCCTTCTATTATTATTTAAGGCGACGTGTATGGACGATGTAAAAAACATTGACAAGGGACTGGAAAATGCCGAGATTGAATGGACCAGGCTTACAACTATTGACGGTGAGAAGGGCATTCTGATGTATGACGGATACTCTATTGATGACATAATAGAACACAACGCGTCGGTGGAAGAAATACAGTACCTTTTCATCTACGGGGAACTGCCCACCACTAAACAACTCGAAGCATTCAGACATGATGTTGAAGCAGGGTATGATCTTCCTGACTACGTGATTGATATTATCTGGAAACTTCCCAGGAAATCGGACGCAGTCGCCATGCAGATGGCTGCTTTCGCATCAATGGCAGCAACGGAAGTTGGATTCAGATGGAATAAGGAGACGGACAAAATTATTGCTGCAAATGCAATTGGAAGGATGTCTGCAGTCACAGCCAATGTTTACAGGCATATCATGGGACTATTGCCTGAAAATCCAAGACCGTCAAGCAGCTTTGTGGAGAGTTTCCTCAGGGCTGCATTTGGCAAGGATCTCTCCAGAGAAGAAGTTGAGGCAATGAACTCAGCACTCATACTATACACAGATCATGAAGTACCGGCATCGACTACTGCCGGGCTTGTTGCGGTCTCAACTCTATCCGACATATATTCTGGCGTGACCGCTGCCCTGGCAGCACTGAAGGGTCCGCTTCATGGAGGAGCGGCAGAAGCGTCTATTGCGCAGTTCAAGGAGATAGGCGACGAGAAGAATGTGAAGAATTGGTTCAACACCAACATTTCAACAGGAAACAAGAGGCTGATGGGATTTGGCCACAGGGTCTACAAGACATATGATCCAAGGGCCAGAATATTCAGGAGGTATGCGGAAAAACTTGTGAAAAACAGCAAGGAGGCGGAGAAACTCTTTAAGATAGCTACTGCTCTGGAAGAAATTGGCATTGAAAAGTACGGTCCCAAGAAGATATTCCCCAATACAGACTACTATTCTGGCATTGTTTACCTTTCATTGGGATTCCCGCTGCATAACAACATATACACAGCCTTATTCGCGCTTTCCAGGTTGACCGGATGGGTTGCCCACTTCATAGAGTATGACGAAGAGGAAGAAAGACTAATAAGACCAAGGGCAGTATACGTTGGACATGAGCTCAGAAATTTTACGCCGTTGAATGCAAGATAAGCAGAACGCAGTCAGCCACCTTTTATCTTCCAACCTTAGATATTGATAGTGGTAATCGAATCCTCAGCCTGCATTTCGAACGCTAAATAAAAGTTCAATTTAACTTAAACTGGCATTTCCCCAACTGAAAGGCAAGATTAAAGAAAAAAAGCCGAGGCAACAGCGCTAATTAAATTAATCCTGCTTGCTTATAACGACAACAGTGGGGTGCACCTCGTACTTTCTTTGCGAAATCCTTGTAATTGACAGCAAGGCAGTTCTCCTCTTTGTCGTTTCGAAGTACTTCAGAATGTGCTTAACCAGGCTGGCGCTCACTTCAAGTTCGACATAGATGGGATTGCCCTTGTGGAACCAAGTTGCAATTATTTTCCCGTCGACCTGGTCAAAAAGGTCTTCCAGGTCGATCTCCACGTCAATTCTCTGTCCTATATCAAGTTTCAATACGGTTCAACCCTTAGACCCTGATCGTCTTTATCGTTCTTTAAGCTTTTCAGGCTAACCTGCAAGATTCAGTATTTTTCGATAATTTTAATATCAAGAAGTTTTTCAATCTTCCTTGCAAGCTTCATGTCGGGCTGCAATTCTCCCCTTTCCACCTTGGCCAGCACGTTCTTTTTTTCAAGCAGCTTCGCAGCGAGATCTTCCTGCGTCCATGCCAGTTTTTCCCTCGCCTCCCTGATAATCTGTGCATACTCTGGCGCAATGAAAAGGTCTTCCTGGTCGGTGTTTTTCCTCACAGGTGGCTTCTTCTGTCTTGGTATATATGCAGACACAGGCCTCGACTGTGGTCTTTCTATGATGACAGAATTAACCTCCTTCTTTGGCGGGTCCAGTATTTTACCAAATCTGGCGCACGAGTCACATAGCATCAGCACGGTGCCCTCGACAAGGACCTTCTGTGTCTTCGGCACATTCTTCCCGCACATTTCGCAATACATGACTAGAGATACTTTCTTAGCTTATCATCTTGTTGGGAGTTTGAGGGAAGCAGTAAAACCCACAGGCTTCAGCCGGGGGATACACTGGCTTCTCGATGAAAATATCAATAAGGTTCAATGCTATATAATAAATAATGTTCAGAACTATTAA